>JBQCEX010000072.1:0-11370 GCA_051959855.1 Flavipsychrobacter sp.
CGTCGAGTAGTACAACGACGATAACAATAATAATTTTCATTCTCAAATGAGTCTTCCGTCAGGAGCCCTTGGGCTCGCGTCAGACAAACTTGGAAAAGCAAACAAAGCCACCTTTTCAATTTTCCAATTTTTCATTTCAAATTGTGAATATCTTTTCTTGGAAACGGCATCTTCATAATAGTACCTTGCAATGGCAAAGTATCACGTGAATTCCTTCCCCATCATTCCGGGAAACGAAGCAGTCTCACGTAATGCAGCGCATGCTCTTTGACATACTATAAACCTAATAGAAGCTCCTCCCTTCAGGGAGGTTGGGAGGGTATTATACCCTTTATACCCAATTATACCCTCGTGCAATCGTCCAAAACACAATACCACAAAGCGTTCCGGCCAAAAATCGCAAAAACGGCAATTTTTTCTCGCGATTATACCTGCCGATTAAAACGAAAATCTCCCATGTCCGAAAAATGCGACATTTTGCGACATTCTTGTCCGCTAATGTTACTTTCAGGAAACTATTAATAACTCAATAGAATCAACGCTTACAGCAGATTTATAGCGGCAAAATCTCGCAAAAGTTATTTTCTCTCTCAATGTGACATGTAGCCGTTGCGCTGTATAATTCTATATTTGAAGTCCACTGCCAGATAATATGAAGAAACTATTGCTTTGCCTCCTCACAGGTATTTCCCTGAAAGGATATCCACAGAAACTCATCAGCTATGTAAAGCCCATTATAGGCACCCAACGTATGGGCCATACCTATCCGGGTGCTACCGTGCCATTTGGCATGGTGCAGCTAAGTCCGGAAACAGATACGCTTAGCTACGAGCGCGACGGCAAGTACAATCCTGATGTATATAAATACTGTGCAGGCTACCAATACGAGGATAAAACGATCGTCGGGTTCAGTCATACACATTTCAGTGGCACAGGTCATTCCGATCTTGGAGATTTTCTCATCATGCCAAGCGTTGGCAGGCTGCAATTAAATCCCGGCACTGCAGATAAACCGCATAGCGGCTACCGCTCAAGATTTTCTCATGCCAATGAAGTGAGCGAGCCTGACTATTATAAAGTAAAGCTGGACGACCCGAATGTTATTGCCGAAATGACCACTACCACCAGTGTAGGCTTCCATCAATATACGTTCCCCGCTACCGATAGCGCACATATCATTCTCGACCTGATGGCGGGCATCTATAATTATCCCGGTAAAAATGTATGGACCTATCTGCATGTAGTGAATGATACGCTGGTAACAGGCTACCGGCAGACCACAGGCTGGGCAAGGACAAGGACGCTCTACTTTGCTATGGTATTCTCGAAGCCTTTCATACATCATGGGTATAAAGATTACGACAAGCCTACTGCCTATCGTGGTTTCTGGGGACAATTTAAGAACGCAGCTGATTTCCCTGAAATAGCAGGCAGAGAGATAAGAGCCCACTTTGACTTCAGAACGTATGCGAATGAACAAATAAAGATCAAATTTGCACTGTCGCCTGTCAGCATGGATGGCGCTTTGGATAACCTGCAGGAAATACAGGGTTGGGATTTTGAAGCAGTGAAGCAGGTAGGACAGGAGCGCTGGGAAAAAGAACTGCACAAAATAGTGATACAAAGCAGGGATAAAGATGTGCTGGAAAATTTCTACACCTCTATGTATCACGCCATGATAAACCCAACTATCTACATGGACCGTGATCATCAGTACAAAGGCCTCGATCAGAATATACACACTGCAGATGGCTTTACTAACTACACCACCTTTTCGCTTTGGGATACGCACCGAGCTTTACATCCCTTATTCAACATCATAGAGCCAAAACGCAACAGGGACATGATACAGTCTATGCTCGCCCACTATGAGCAAAGCCCGGAACACATGCTGCCTATATGGTCTAACTCAGCTAATGAGAACTGGTGCATGAGCGGCTACCATAGTGTATCAGTTATTGCAGATGCATTGGTGAAGGGTAACGATGAAGGAATAGATGCTAACAAGGCACTCGATGCCTGTGTGACCACTGCCTGCCATAGAAGCTATGCGGGTATAGGCTACTATATGGATATGGGCTATATACCTGATGAGAAGAGCAATGTATCGGTATCATCCACACTTGAATATGCCTACGATGACTGGTGCATAGCGCAACTGGCTAAGAAGCTGCACCGCGATGAGATATATGAGGCCTTTAGTAAACGTGCCGAAAACTTCAGGCATGTATTTGACAGCTCCGTTCGCTTTATGCGACCTCGCCTGGCTGATGGCAGCTTCCGGAAGAACTTTGATCCGCTCACCACTATTAACCAGGGTTTTATAGAAGGTAATGCATGGAACTATACACTGTACGTGCCGCACCAGCCTAAAGCCTTAATAAAAATGATGGGTGGCCATACCTATTTCATCCATTACCTGGATAGCTTGTTTACTTACGAGCTGCCGGATAAGTACTTTGCGGAAACAGAGGACATAACGCGCGATGGCATCATTGGTAACTATGTACACGGAAATGAACCCAGCCACCATGTAGCCTACCTGTATGACTATACCAGCCAGCCCTGGAAAACACAGGAGCGTGTGCGCATGATCATGAAGCGCATGTACAAGCCTAGGCCTGACGGCCTGGGTGGAAACGATGACTGCGGCCAAATGAGTGCCTGGTATATCTTCAGCCTGTTAGGTTTCTACCCGGTAGCCCCGGGCTCAGCGCAATACGCCATAGGCAGCCCCGGTATGGAAAACGCAGAGATAAAGCTAGCTAACGGCAAGACCTTCCGCATAGAGGTAAAGAACCAAAGAGACAGAAATGTGTACGTACAGAAGGTGCTGTTAAATGGTCATGAACTTAACAGCACCTTCGTCTCGCACGATGATATCATGAACGGTGGCACGCTTACTTTCTACATGAGTGATACACATCAGTAGGCGCTAGCGTATCAGCGTAAGGTCACCTTTTAAATAGTGTACCTCGTCGCTGCCGGTAACCATATAACGCAGGTAGTAGAAATACGTGCCTACTTCAGCAGGCGCACCATTCATGGTGCCATCCCAGCCCTTGTTGCTGCGCATGGCCACAAACACGCGCTGGCCCCACCTGTTGTAAACCGATAATTCCATTACATTGATGTTCGGGTTGTCTGTCACTATATGGAAATAGTCATTGCGGCCATCGCCGTTGGGAGAGAATGCATCAGGCAGCCAAATATTTGATGGGATGTCAGTTGCATGCACAGTATAGGTACAAGTGTCCTTACAATCACCATTAGACACTACGCAGTAATACCTGGCAGACCAATACTTTGCCTGCAAACGCAGTACCGGGCAATTCGCACAGATCACCGAGTCGCCTTTATACCATGTTACATTGCTGGCATCGGTACATGCAGGCAGTAGCACAACCGTATCGTAAGGCTTTTGCAAGGCGGTGTCTGTGAATCTGCCCACGGGTTGTGGCAGCACATGTATGGTAGTGGCTGCACTTGTTGACCCGCCCGCATTGGTAACAGTAAGCACAGCTTTATAGTCGCCGGGCACATCATAGCATATTATCGGCGGATTAGCACCAGAAAAGGAGTCTGGTGAAGCACCCGCAAATGACCAGGTGAACTGTTGCGGAAAGTTGCTCACCATAGCATCGAAGTGTATGCAGCTTCCGGCGCAGATGGAATCAGTGGTAAGCAGATTATCAATGACAGGAGTGCAGAAATGTACCATTGTTGTATCATACACAGTGCCGCAGACAAAGCTTCCCTGCATCCAATACACCCCGGGCTTTGTTACAGCTATAGCTGCCGAGGTATCCCCGGTGCTCCAGCTGATATGCTGCAATGCTCCCGGAACCGAAAGAATAGCAGCATTACCGGCATTGCATACAAGTGTATCTGTCGGCAGGTGAGGCATGAAGCTGGCTGCGGAGGCTACATTCACTGTGTCTCTGAAAGAACCGCAGGCATTGGTTGCAGTCACCCACCATTTTCCTGGTGTTCTTATAACAATATGGTTATTGGTTGAACCATCAGACCAGAGCACTGTTCTAAAGGTAGTGTCTACACTATAGTTAACGGCAAATGGCCCATCCTTGCATATTACCGTGTCATTACCCAGCTTCAGCGTATCGGCCAGCAGTACAATGCGTACTGTGTTTGACAGCACTGCAGCACAATACCTACTGCTGACGCTTACTGAGTATAAGCCTGCCATGCCGGTGGTATAATTGCTGGCATTGGGGCCAGGCAGCAACGCACCGTCCCTATACCAATTGTAAGTATAGGATGTGTCCTTTGTAGTTTGAAGGACCAGTGTTTTGCCAGGGCATAGCTCCTGTTGAGTATCGGGCAGAATATGTGGCGTCGGTTTTGCATGTGTTACAATGGTATCAGTAGCAGAGTTCCTGGCGCAACCATTGTTGGATACGGTTACATAATACCGGCCGGCATTTGTAACATACACATCGGCACCGGCGGCATCGGGTATAGTACTGTCGTTATAGTGCCAGGTATAGCTATAGCCACTGCCTGTGTTAGCATGCAGCAGCACTGTATCGCCCTCGCAAATATCTCTTGTAGCGCTGCTGATGGTTGCTGCAGGTATTGGTACCACAGTTACCGTAACCGGATCAGACGTATCGCTGGTACAGATATCCGTACGTATGGCTACTGTATAATTGCCTGCTGTAGCTGTTGCATACGTATAGTCTGTGGCCCCTGCAATGGGAACACCATCTTTAAACCACTGGTAATCGGCACCCAGGTAGCCACTTAATGGCCCGATTGCTACCAGGATGGTAGTGTCCCCGGTGCATACTTTCAGGTGTGGTGAATAGATAGTTGCTTCCCATTTGTCGGCCGGGTCGTCAACAAAGGCAACAGAACTGCTTTGTGATTGGCAGCCTGTAGTAGTATCGATAGCGATAATGCTATACCTGCCGGGTGTTCTTACCCTGAAGGTATTAGTTGAATTGTTGGGGGAAACTAATGTATAGTAAAAAACGTTGTCAAAATAGACCGAGTCGAGCCAGGTGTATTTATAGCCGGGAGATGGGCTACTAATGGTTAATCGTACCGGGCTATCACAATTCACATTTACTAAGGGCAGCGGCGGATTGGCAGCCATAATAAGCGTAGTGCTGTCAGAGCTGCTTTGACTGCATAAGGTAGTACTGACGGTTAAATGGTACACGCCTGTATTGGCTGCGCTAACATTTGTAATGATAGGATCACGCAATGAAGAGCTGAAGCCGGCAGGCCCGGTCCATGCATAAGTAGCATCAGGGAGGTAGATAGCATGCAACTGAACGTTGCCGCCATTGCAGGCCACATAGCTGCTGCTGGATATAAGCCTTGCAAGGCCCAGGTCAAGTATTTTCACTGCCTGCACGGAAAACGCGCCGCAGGAGTCAGTGACCTTCACATCAAAGGTATCATTGGCACTGCCCCCGAAGCCTGTAAATATGCCGGAAGTATCGCTTGCCAGGTACGGGCCTGATACGCCTTTCCCATAGTGAGCAAGTGCATACTGATAGTGTTTTGTTGGTACTGCGAACGGTATTCCGTTTTTCCCTGATGCATATATTTTCGCGGAGCCCGGCAGGCCGCTTTTGCAAATGAAGCCCTGCGTGTTATTAATATCCACCTGTACAGTGGCACCAGTGTACACAAATGTATCAGTAACAGTGTAGGGGTTGGGATATCCTGTGAAGTAGTTAAAATAAGTAAAACCAGCAGCGGAAGGAAGAATGGTATACACACCCGGAATGGATATATTTATGGCAGTGCCCGATGCATATTGCCGCCACACACCAGATTCAAAATAGAGGTTGCCGTTGAGGAGCAATGAAAAATTTACAGGAAGACTTCGGCCATTCTTCTTTGCAGTGCCTTTCAGCCATATCTGCATGCCATTGCATGTTCTTTGCCTGTGGTCAACTCCGGCTGTGAATTCATAGAGATCCGAATCGGGAACTGTGATAGGCAACAGATAAGAGCCGCAGCTATCAGTTATCTTCCATACATAGGTACCAGCAGGGAATAGCAATTTGCCAAAGGAAGGAGTCATATTTTGTTCTGCACTGAAAGAGCCACCGCCATTCCAGGTACCCAGGAAGGAATATCCTGTAGGCCCGGTAAATAACTCCACTGTTTTATTGACCAGTGAAGAGGTATAGGTGTTGAATACGAAACTATCAATATATCTATTGCGACCAGATCCTTTACTGTAATAGCGCACGCTATAGGGATTGGATGTAATCAAGCTGGTACCAAAACTACTACCAAAGGTGTAGCCATCACCAGTAGTCATACTAACTGTATATGAACCTATGGCAAGGGTAGGAGATGTAAGTGTGCTGATATTTGATGTATAAGGTCCATAGGTATGGCCTGCCATATCGGTAAAAGTGTAGGAAACAGGATAACATATAGCACCACTAAGATAAATGCTTGCAGTAAAGTTTTTATTGCAGTTTTGATCTGTATATATACTGATATATGGGTATCCGATGGTTTGTGTAGCTGTGAAACTTGAGCCGCAAGGTGGCTGTATAGTATAAGTAATAGTCTTCCCGTAACAGTCTTTGATGCTTTTGCCTGCTGGTAATGTGGCTACAAATGCAGTATCATTCATGTTGTGGAAAGCAGTAGCAGAAACGAGGCCACTTATTTGCACAGACACTTTGAAAAGGGTATCGTAGGCATAGGGGTTCCAGTCAGAGCTGTATGCTGAAATGGATGGATTGTAAATGCGTATTTTATTGCAGCTAAGATTGCTAATGCCGTAAAACGAAAGAGGCAGCGTGCTTACTGACAAGGAAGGAGCAGTTGCTGTTGCCGGTGCAGTTCCGCTACCGCAGGCGTCAGTTACCTGTACTGTATAATTGCCTGCAGGCAAGCTACTAATAGTATAATAAGCATTCGAGTCAGTGAAAGAAGTAGGGCCACTATAGCCTGCAGGTGCGCTGAGTATGCTAATAGTAAAAGGAACAGCGCCGTTTATTGTGTGTACGTTTAACTGGCCGTAGGCGCCACAGCTAATAGAGCCTCTGACCAAGCTTAGATTCATTGAGGGAGGTGTATAGTTTCCCGGTACGGTGATGGTCGTGTTTTTCCCTACCAGGGTGCCGCCACATGTGGCCACTGTGCTGACAGTATAGGTGCCAGCCGGCACACCTGAAAAGACAGGGGAGTTGTTGAGCGGCACCGTATATCCGCTGGCAGATACAGGGATACCATATTGGATGCTTGTGAGGTTAGCAGAATCTGGCCCGGAAATCTTTACATTAAAACTACCATTTGCAGCGCAGGTTGAAGCTAAAGTGAGATTAGCGGTTGTGTTCCAATTGCTGCACTGGGAAATACCCTTTATTATTGGGAATAGTAGCAAGATGATGAGCGTCGATAATCTTAGAAAGGGTTTGGTTCGAAATAGCATAGTCGGTTTCAGTTGCAGGGTTGACTTGCTTATATAGACGTCGTTTTTAGATAAAAACTTGGGAAACCTAAATATTTATCAGTGGAACAAATAGTTAATCAATCACTCATTTTTTCAGCACATCCGGCGTTTTTATATGTTCAGGTCTTACGCCTAAGCCAACAAGCCTGGCAGGTATGCGCCGCAGTATTGGGAAGCGATTGAGCAATTTGAAAAAGATGGGCATCTTTTGCGCTTTAGCTGCATCGTTTTTTCTGCTAATAATTCCTTTGTGAAGAAATTTTTGGAATTGTTGTATCACCCTGGTAGGAAACGTACGGCGACGCTGTACTTGTTGTAGTATGTCCGTAGTAATAGTTCTGTTTTCAGAAAGAGGTTTGTAAAGAATGTTGGCTGCAGCCACGGCATCCTGTCTTGCAAGGTTTATACCAACCCCGCCTACCGGCGACATAGCGTGTGCTGCATCGCCTATACACAGTAAGCCATCGCAATACCATTTTTCAAGATGATCTATGACTACACTCAGCAGCTTTATATCATCCCATTCCTTCAACTCATTTACCCGGTCGCCAAAGAAAGAAGCAACTTCAAGTATCTCATTTTTGAAGGCACTAATACCTCTGGCTTGCATGTTCTGAAAATCCCCTTTGGGTATTACATATGCACATTGCCAATAATCGCCCCTAAATAATGTTATTAATATTTTGCCATGATAGAAACGACCTAAGGTATAATCAGGATCGCCAGCCGCATGAGGTAATCTGAACCATAGTACATCAATAGGCACGCCAGTAGTAATGACATTAAGTTTGGCAAGTTCCCGAACTGTTGAGTGACGGCCGTCGGTACCTATTACAAGGTCCGCATAAAAATCTTCCTGGCCGCCTTGTGTCTTAGCCTTTATACCAATAACTCTACTGCCCTGCCATATCAGATCTGTTACTTCTGCTTCCTTTTCTAAATGGAAGGTGGGGTAGGCTCTGGCCTGCTGTTCAATAAAATTTAGAAAATCCCATTGTGGCATTAAACCGATAACCTTGCGTACAACAGGTAAGTGACTAAAATCAGCAAGTTTGAAATCAATACCGTTATATACGCCTGAAAGTTTTGGCAGCTCCTGGTGCGGCACCTTTAAAAAATCATCTAAGATGCCCAGTTCATACATCAACTGTATGGTAGAAGGATGTATTGTGTCTCCGCGGAAATCGCGAAAGAAATCTTTATGCTTTTCCAGCACGACTACTTTTATGCCTGCACGTGCCAGTATATAGCCCAGCATCATGCCAGCGGGGCCGCCGCCACAAATACAACATTTGTATGTATTGTTATCAGTTTTCATAGTAATACAAAAGGATGTCTATAAAATTATGCCTTATATCACTATACGCAAATTGACCTTGCTATTTATTATTCTTGCCCGATAGCATAGGTACAAAAGAAAAATCGCCGCGTTCTTCTATGTGAGTAGTGCCATTAGCATCTTTTGTTATGCGCAGCATTTTCTGACCCGTTTCATCGCCTACTGGGATCACCATAATGCCGCCTGGTTTTAGTTGCTCTACGAGCTTGGGTGGGATGAAAGGGGCAGCTGCAGTGACCAGCACTTTATCGAAAGGCGCATACGAGGGGAGGCCTTCATAGCCGTCGCCATAAAAGCGTTTGATATTAGGGTAGTTCTTTATAAAGAAGAACTGACCAACATAATCATACAGTGCTTTCTGACGCTCGATAGTAAAAAGACTTACGCCCATTTCTGCCAATACACAGGCCTGGTAGGCACTGCCGGTGCCTATTTCCAACACCTTATCAAATTTCTTTATTTCCAGCAGTTGTGTCTGGTAAGCGACCGTGTATGGCGGGGAGATAGTTTGCCCTGCGGTGATAGGAAACGCGCGGTCTTCATAAGCCTGTCTTTCAAATGCGGGATCCAGAAAAAAGTGACGAGGAATAGCTTCTATGGCAGCAAGCACACGTTCATCCTTAATCCCTTTTTCGCGTAATGATTGTACCAGTTGTCTTCTTAGTCCTTTGTGTAAATAATTATCCTCTTTTGGCTTGCTGTGTAGCATAATACAAAGTTAGAACAGTAGCAGTTGAAATAAAAGAAGAAGATATCAACAAGGAAAAGCTGCTAATCACTTGATATTGAATACGAGGCCAAGGGCTGCACCATTAGGAGTAGCGACAGGCTGCACCCGCATGGAAAGATCGCGGGAAATATCGAAGTTCTTAAGGTAGGCGTATGTGACTGCATCTATTACCTGAGCTATATATCCTACGCCTGTAAAAAGTATTGTAAGGTCCAGGTATTTTTCATAGTCGCTCTGTAATTGTCTCAGATTATCTGTAGTATAGATGTTCGTGTATTTATCGACCGCATTAGGATTGCTGATTCGGCCAACATAAGCATTATGATAACTATTATAATTATTCAGATTGTCCTGGATGAAATAGGCAGCTATTCCTATGCCAACATAAATGACGGGTATCTTCCAATATTGGTGGTTATAAAGTTGACCAAGACCAGGGACAATAGCTGAATATAATCCTGCTTTTTTGGGATTAGGCTGAAAAACAAATTTTTTAGGCGCTAGTGCCGGAGTTGTATCTATATTGGTGAGCTTGAGCGTACCGGGCTTAGCGGTATCTACACCGCCATGTGTCAGGTTGCCCTGAAGCACGGTTGTATCTGTCAATACCTTAATGCGTGCAGTATCGGGTACTGCCTGAGCATAGCTTTGCTCAGCAAGCGCTAGTAATATAACAGATAATAAAAGTGTATACAGTGTACGTGGTAACAAACCTGGCTTTTGAAAATTGCATCAAAGGTAAACGAAAGCAGAAAAATACCATCGCTTTATAAAGAAAAAGTCCTGACTGTTCATCAGGACTTTTACATAATTGAAGATCATTATTATCGTTTACTATTTACTGTTACCTTTTTGCCACCTTTCGCCATGTCATTTACAATATTCACGGTTTCTGCTATATATACGTCTTTCTTAAGATTTTTGATCCAATCATTGTTCTTTGCTATTGACGCGCTGTCGGCATTTATACGGCTCATATCTTCCTTAGGATTTACAATATCATAAGGTGTAGCTCTTTTCTGTAATTCTTCCAGCTTTTTAGTTCTCGCATTATTGTCATCAAGCTCTTTGCGATATGCCTGTTCATTCAGGGAGTATGCATTCTTTTGCTGTTCTGCCTGTACTCGCTGGCTTGTTTGCATAATAAGGCGGAAAGTTGGGTCCATAGATATACGCGCATGACTTAGAGCACCCAGCTCAGCAACATTGCCATTGCTATTAGTTGGGGTAAAGTCTGCCGGAGGAATAACATCCCATCTCAAAGCTGCTTTATCATGTCTTTCTCCATTGTTGGGAGAAAAATATGGGTCAGGCAGCATGATGTCGGGCGTTACACCTTTCAATTGGGTAGACGCACCTGTAACCCTATAAAATTTCTGCACAGTAAGTTTTAGCGCACCTAATGAATTATCCATCATAGCATCATCAGCACTGGCAACCTTATTACTGTCTGACATGCTATTTAAGCGCACGCGTGTCATTGGGTCGAGGAATTCATCCAGCGGTACTACTTTTTGTACCGTTCCCTTTCCGTAAGTAGTAGTACCAACCACCACGGCGCGCTTATAATCCTGCAGGGCAGCAGCCATTATTTCAGAGGCAGAAGCACTATTCTCATTTACCATTACAGCCATAGGGCCATCATAAAGCGCACCATTATCATTGTCCTTTAAGGTCATAGGCGCAGCGTCGCTGCTTCTTACCTGCACTACCGGACCATTATTTATAAAGAGACCAGCCATATCTACAACGTCACTAAGCGAACCACCGCCATTGTCACGGAGATCAAGAATAATGCCCTTTACACCGGCGTCCTTAAGTTTCACCACTTCCTTCTTTACATCTTCC
>JBQCEX010000073.1:0-7041 GCA_051959855.1 Flavipsychrobacter sp.
ACTTTTGTGGCACTGCCGGCCATAGCTTTTATGACATAGTTGTGTGCATTCTCCTGCACGGGATAAAGCGCTCGTTGTGCTGCTAATGTCTGCAGCAGCATTGTAACTGTTGCCGGCAATGCTTTGTACTGCTTGTTTACCATCCAGCCTGAATCTGTGCGATTTAGCGTTACAGATTTACCATCATTACTGGAAAGAAATATGCTGCCTACGGATGAGGTGTCAATAGTAAAGCCCGCTTCGCTCGCACTAAAAGAATTGTCTTTCTTGCCTGCCAAAAAATAATAAACGCCAATACCCAGCACTACAAGGATGACGAAATATGTTAGTGTCTTAGTCATTTTACTCCCGATTAGAATTAGTTTGGACTCTTCCTTTCATAACGGCGTTTTCTAAAGAAAATATATGCAGAGGCAAAGATCAGTACAGCTAGCACAGGTATGCCAATATTTACAAACTGCCAGGTGAGCCTTTCTTTTTCCACACGTCCTGAGTCCAGCAAACGAAGGCGCAGGTCTTTCGATCTTGCCTCCAGCATACTGTTGGGATCAGTAAGGTAGTCCATACAGTTCAGCAGGAAACTCTTGTTAGCAAAATGATCGCGTGTATACTGCCAATAGCCCATTTCCAGCGGCCCGCTGCTATTGTAGTCATTCATCATGATGTCGCCGTCTGATACTACTATCATGCTGCTCGTGCTGTCGCAGTTAGCTTTGAATGGATGCTTCAGCGAGTCACGAAGTACTTGTAAAAAGGAAACAGGCAGCCTGTTTTGAAAAACGGACGGGAACTTGCCTTGCAGTAATACTGCTACAGGATGGTAAGGGCTTTTAAACATTTCCTCGCGCGGAGGGAACTGTAGCAAGCTTAAGTTCACACGTATAGGTGCCGGCGTCACCCTACTATATTGTGAAGACGCTAAAAGCACAGTCTTTTTTATAGATGGGTCCTTCACAGTATCAATACTGCTGGCAAACCTGCTGAAAACACCGTCCATATTATTTACGATAGGGTGTTTTGAGTCGGGATACAATATTGGGAAGTAGATCCACGGCCTAAGTTGCATATCCGGTTGTCCGCCATTATCACTGCCCTTGCCAACCACCACAGCCAACGGTGCGCATGACATATCCTCTACAAGATCAGGATTAATACGCACACCATACTTGAAGAGCATATCATCCAGGTTCAAATCATAGTTCATAGCCAATACAAATCCTTGCTTCTGCAAGCTATCCATCGGCACGTCTACCGCATCTACCATCCATAGCACATGGCCACCGTACATAATGTACTGGTCTATTTTAAACTTTTCCTTATCATCAAAGGTCTGTATAGGCTTATTGATAATAATAGCATTATAGGCATTCGATATCGCTGCCCCGCTTTGTATATCTATAGTATCTACATGGTAAAGACGGGAAAGGGTGGACAATCCATCAAAAGTCGTAATGCCTAATGGCTCACCGTTGCCCATTACATAGGCTATGCGTGGCTTGTCGGGCATGCTTAGTTTATGTATGGCATTGCCCAGTTTATATTCAAGCTGAGATTCTGATAAATTCAGTTGCTCCATTGCGCTCATGCCCAGGTGTGTTTCCAGCAGCTTTACCGGCATTTCATTGCCATGGTAGTGAACTAGCGCATATGGAACTATTATTTGGGCCGTCATCTTTTCGCCATGTGTTTCCAGGCTCACCGGCTCCATACCCTTCGGTAGAAACTCGTCATAAACTTCCTGGTTAGATTTGCCTTCCGTCGGGTTGATGAAATGATATACTATATGCGAACCTGCAAATTCTTTAAACGATTTTAAGCGCTCTTTCGTAGCCTCTTCCAGCCTTCTGAAGCCCGCGGGGAAATCCTTACCATCCAGGTACACGTCTACCACTGCTACATCTTTCAGGTTGCGCAGCATTTTGGTGGTAGAGGGGGAAAGCGTAAATCTTTTCTCCTGGGTAAGATCGAAATTTATATTGAGGTAGGCGGCCAGTATATTCACCATTATAATGATGGCTACCATCATTATAAGACGTATTGCTGCCTGCCGCTGCTGTTTTTTTCGTTTGCTTATTACTTGTGCTGCCATAATAAAACGCTCTTAAATTAGCTTGCTGTATCCCAGGTGCGGCTATTGAGAGAGAATCTTGTAAGAGATATAAATAAAACGATCACTGATAAAAAGTAAATAATGTCCCTGGTATCCACCAATCCTCGGCTGATCGAGTTATAATGAAAAGACATGCCTACCATGCTTAAATAATAGTCTATGCCGGACTGAAATACAGGAATGCTGCTTAATAGCTGTATGCCTGTATGCAGGAAAAAGCAAAGGAATAACGATACCAGGAAGCCTACTATCTGGTTGCTGGTAAGGGAAGAGCAGAAAATACCAACCGCCGCAAAAGAGGCAGCAAGAAAAAACAAGCCAATGTATGAGCCTATGATGCCGCCGGTATCCAAAGTACTGTTTACCGGAGATAAATTAGCTATCGTATATACATAGAGCAGGGTAGGCAGCATAGCAAACAATATCAGGGCGACTGCTGCAAAATATTTCCCAAGTATTATATCAAGGTCCGTAAGAGGTTTTGTTGACAGCCATTCTATTGTGCCTGCCCTAAATTCATCAGCTAGCGAACGCATGGTTATGGCTGGAACCAATAGCAATAGTAGCATGGGCGCTATGTCAAAAAACTTTTCCATTGACGCATACCCGTAGTCAAGTATACTGTAGTCCGGTATTATCCATAAGAATAATCCGCACACTACCAGGAAAACAAGTATTGCTACATAGCCTACTATAGAACTGAAAAAAGAGTTGATCTCTTTAATGAAAATGCTGTACATGTAATAGCTGTCGCTTTCGGAGTTGGCAAATATAATAAAATGACAGTGTTTTAGGTGATGGGCAACTGTTAAAGCTTCCATTATAATTCCCTGCCATACAATAAAATACAAGCTAATGATTTAAATTTACGCTCCATAAGAGGAGCATATTGAGGAAGGTTAAAAAATATTTCTATAATTCGGACACTCATAAGTTCGAAAAACTGGTTATTTCCTGGCGCACCAAGCTGTTAAGGGCGCTTGGTTTCATCTCGGCCTCCTTAGTTACCTCACTTATTATTGTTGCTATAGCCTTCCGTTTCGTTGATTCCCCGAAAGATAAGCGCATGAAGGGCGATGTGAACAACCTTCGTGAGCAGTACGTGCAGATTCAGGGTGAAATTGATGACCTCAGCAAGGCTTTAGCTGAACTCGAAAACAGGGACAATAATGTTTATCGTGGCATCTTTGAGGCGGCACCGCTACCTGATAGTGTTAGGTACGGCAAAAAATATACTAGAATAGATTTAAGACAATTTAAATATGTGCAGCCTGAGGATATGATGCAACAGATATCAGATGGCTTGCAAACGTTGCGCCGACGCATTGCCATCCAGCAAAAATCTTATGATACGTTGGACGGGCTGGTTAAGTCAAAGGAAAAAATGCTCATGTCCATCCCTGCCATACAGCCCGTATCAGATAAAAACCTGGATCATGTAGCTTCCGGCTTCGGTTATAGGATCGATCCTATCTATAAAACCCCTAAAATGCACACCGGTCTCGACTTTGCTGCTGCTATAGGTACACCCATCTATGCTACTGGCAATGGCGTAGTGGCAGATGCCAGTTATGATCCCGGTGGTTACGGTAACCATGTTATTATAGATCATGGCTATGGTTACCAAACGCTTTACGGGCACATGGTAAAAATAAAAGTGCGCGATGGCGAACATGTAAAGCGTGGGGAAGTAATAGGTTGGATTGGCAGCACGGGTAAAAGCACGGGCCCGCATTGCCATTATGAGGTCATAAAAAATGGCCAGAAAATAGACCCGGTACACTTCTTTTTCAACGATCTTACCGCTGCAGAATATGATCGAATGGTGCATATAGCTGCAGCTGGCAATCAATCCTTTGACTAATCATAAAACAATTTTCCTTGTTCTGCTCTCGCTGGTTTGGTGTACGGGTGCTCTGTAGCCTTATGCTCGCCCATTATATGCATTACTTTCCAGCCCTTCACTTTTAAATAATCCGATACCAGTGACCTGTGGCAACGCCACCACAGCACTTCCGCGCACATATATACCAATCGCTCTTTTTCGGCAATACCCTCTAGTTGCTTTATTGCCCTTTTAAATTCATCCGTCTCCATATAGTCGGCATAACCCATAAAGGCTTTGTTATGCCAGCCCGTATTTTCAGAGTCAGGCTTCGGTCTGCGTCTGCCACCCAACCCAGGCATATGTATATATCTGATCCCTGCCTTTTGCAGTGATTTACTTAGCGCATCCTGGTTGAATTGCGGGTATTTATTTGATCCCGGCAAACTGCGGATATCAGCCAATACCTGTATATTAAAAGATTGTAGTATAGCAATAAACTCCTCTATAGGGTGCGTAGAATGCCCTATAGTCCATACTGTTTTTTGCTCATCTTTACTCATTTGTTTTATTTCTTCCTGGCAAATACCTGTAAGCTTACCGCTGCCTGATCGTCTATTGACTTCTGATCACCAGATACACCAAAGTTCATCCGGTTTACATTAAAAGCCCCTTTAAATAAATAGCCACCTTTTTCCTGCGTTGCAGTAAATGGTATTTCTACTGACTTACTGGTGCCCTTTATGGTCAGTTCACCATAGGCTATGTACTTGCCGCCGCTGCCTGTTACTTTAGTTGATTTGAAATGGGCAGTAGGATATTTTTCTGCATTGAAAAATTTGTCCTTTTTCAAATCATTATCCCGTTTGCCTATCCCCGTTTTTATAGAATTAATATTTACACTCACATCAAATGAGGAAGACCCGATCTTCTGTGGCTCAAAAACAATTTTCCCTGTCAATCCTGTAAAATGCCCCGTCACCGTCGATGTGCCGATCAGGTGGTTTTTAATTTTAAAGCTTACGCTTGAGTTTTGGTCAGTAGGAATATACTCCTGCGAATAGGCAGCTGAGCAAAGCAATACGGCGATAAAAGCGCCCCCGATAACTGTTTTCATTTTACAATCGTTTTGGTTAAAGAATGCATATTTCGGGCAGGACATAGTAGCTACAATAATTTTATGCCATCAATTAATAACGCCTTTAAACAATGACGGCGCTTTCCTCACATATGTGTAAAATAGGTACAGCCAGATACCATATGATATACTCAAAGCCCATATGTGCGCATTTCGAAATGGATGACGTAGCTCAAATGCTATGTCGCTGAGTAGCGAGAAAGGTTGAACCACTATATCCCAGCTATTCCATCTTAAATAGCGACCCAGATATATGCCATAGCCACAAAGAAGAAAAATTGAAAAAGTTATTACTGGTAAATATCGCTTACCTATTTTTTTACGTAACAATTCTTCCATATTATACAGTGACAGAAAACCTAAGGTCACACCATTTATTGCGGCAGAGATTAGAATAAGTAAGTCGTACCAAAGTGGTGCAAGTTTGCGCTCATGTAAGTGAAAAAGATCTGTAACAATGTATATCGCATTTGGGAAAAATAACAGCCATAATGCTGCATATAAAAATATTCCTGCCTTATTGGATGTTTTTGCGGCCTTATAGCTAAAATATAATGGCAGTATTGCCAAAAATATATTCCAGGGAATAAAAAAGAATACCAGGGTTTTTGTCCACACCATTCTAAGAAGAATAAGGGCAATAGTAAAGGTAACAGCTGGTACCAGCCATCTGTAAAATTTTATAAAACGCATTGTTTGATTTTTTAAAAGAAGAAAACAAATATTCCTACCGCAGCGCTGGTGAATGCCGCTATTAATACCGCCCCGGCAGCAATATCTTTAATGACTTTCACTGTCGGATGCCATTCATTATTACAGTACATATCGCATAACATTTCTATGCAGGTATTTAATGCTTCAACTATCCATACAAGCCCTATAGCAATTGATATTGCTACCCATTGCATGGCATGCAGTTGTTTATAAATGCCCGCTGCTATTACGCCTATGGTTATAATGGCATGCAAGCGGGCATTTGGTTCCTGAATAAATAATTTGGCAATGCCTTTGAATGCATACACGAAACTGTTTCTTCTCGACTGAAAGGTCATTAGCTTTTTCTTATTCATGGAAATGAGTTTGAAGCAATAAATACCGCAATAAAATTATTGAACAATATTTACATAGTTACCATTGTCATCAGTCCTTTCCTGTTTGGTATTCGATTTTGCGCCATACCAGTCTATCTTTCCTGAGTAGTACATCATAATGGCAATAATTACGAACAGACCAATACTGCCAAATAACAGTGCATAATCCTGCAATTGTATTAATATGAAAATATAACCGTAAAGTGCTGCTAATGTTCCTGTAAATCCTAATGCAGTCTTTGTCTCTTTGAACATGCTGCGCACATACAACCCTATTAGTGATATAGTCGCAGTGGTTGCAATAAGGTAAGCTATATTAAACCCTGTATATTCTGATATGGATAGAAGAAGGGTATAAAATATCGTTAGCGCGAAGCCCACCAGCAAATATTGCAGTGGATGAATATGCTTTTTCTTTAGTATCTCCAGGAAGAAAAATATAGTGAACGTCAGGGCAATGAATAGTATAGCATATTTTACTGATCGTTCTGTTTTTGCATAGCCATCTACAGGCTGCAATAACTTTACGCCAAATGCCGCATCTGTTAGGATTACTGCTTTATCCTTCCATGCTTGCGGGTAGGCGTGTGATACCGGCAGTATTTTCCATTTGGCAGTAAATCCCTTATTGTTCACATTAGGGGTTTCTGTAGGCAGATATTCGCCATCAAACGCCGGATCTTTCCATGGCGCACTTATAGTAGCTTCTGTAGTTTTGCCAAGCGGTGTAAAATACAGTTCTTCTGATCCGCGCAGGTCTATATGCATGCTAAAGTTTACAGGTGTCTGCGCATCCATTTTTACAGGCATGCTGAGCCCTTCTGTTAATATCGCATTTGCTGCAATTCCCGGCTCCATATTTTGTTTTGTGCCATTC
>JBQCEX010000074.1:0-3503 GCA_051959855.1 Flavipsychrobacter sp.
TTGAAAGGCGATAGCGAACAGACCATATTAACTGTGAACGTGGGCGACCTGGTGACCTCGAAATACCCTTTCCCTGAAAGCTATTACGCACAGGTCGATTTCCGCCAGGGCACCATCTCACCCGACGGAGGCCGCCTATTCTTCACCGATGCCGCTATATCGGGTGTAAGGGTCATGAGCACCGAGACATTCCGCATCGTGCAAACACTGCAGCAACCTGATGAGACATTGACCGGCGTTTCGGGCATCGCGATCGATGCCACTGGATCATCAATATATGTGGCCTGGGAAGATGCGAACACAATGAAGCGGATCGGACTGGTAGGACAATAAGCTCTTTTATGTCAACTATACTTCATTAATTTTTTTGAAAAACAAGTATCGAAACAAGTTTATAAAATAATTTTAAGAGAAAGCATTTTGAACGTCAACAATCAACTGAAAATCAATCAAAAAGTTCGACTTTTCGCTGCTTCCCTCTACTTAACGATAAAGAGGTATATCAATCGATATACCTCTTTTATTTTGCCTTGCATGCCTTCACTATTTTATATTCTAGCTATTAGCTTTATAGGTACATTAATTCGCTCCACATTCGGCTTTGGTGAGTCGTTGATAGCGGTGCCACTTTTCCTGCTTTTTATCCCGTTAGATGTAGCCGTTCCATTATCAGTACTTATTTCTGTTCTTGTTGCAGCCACTGTGGTGGCACAGGACCATAAAGAAATACATTTAAGCAGTGCAAAATGGCTGATACTATTTGCTTCATTAGGTATTCCCTTAGGCTTGTGTGTTCTTATTTATGGCAATCAATATTGGGTGAAAATTGTGTTGGGACTGTTCATTATTATTTACAGTATTTATTCTCTGTCAGCAAAGACAACACGTCAACTGAAGCACGATAGTCGCTTGTGGTTGTTTATCTGCGGGTTCTTTTCAGGCATTTTGGGCGGCGCCTATGGACTTAACGGCCCGCCCCTGGTGATATACGGAAATTTAAGAGGCTGGACTGCCAAGCAGTTCAGGGCAACATTACAGGCCTATTTCTTGCCCGTTAGCCTTATTGGCCTGGCAGGATATACGGTTAAGGGGTTAGTGCAATGGACTGTATTGAAATACTTTTTATTGTGCCTTCCGGCAATTATCCCTGCAATATTTTTAGGAAGATATTTTAATCACCGGCTTCATGGCAATTCATTTTTTCGCTGGGTATATGCAGGGTTAATTTTTATTGGTTTGTTATTGGTTGTTATTACGATGTTCGGCCGAACATCTTGATAAGCTAAGCCATTTGCCAAAATAACAAAGCCCTCTAACGAGGGCTTTGAGCAGATATTTAGATTATTAAATTAGTTAAGTGTCGCTTCACCTCTTACCCAGTTGCAAGGTGTAAGTTCACCTGTCTGCAGCGCATCCAGCACACGTACCACTTCGGCTACATTGCGGCCTACGCTTAGGTCATTAATGTTCAGCCAGCGCACAATACCTTCTTCATCTATAATATAAGTAGCGCGGTAAGCTATTTTTTCATTTGCTTCTAATATGCCCAGCTCTTCAGCCAGTGATTTAGATGTATCAGCAATCATTGGGAAATTCAAACCCTTCAGATCCGGATGGTTTTTACGCCATGCCAGGTGCACAAATTCACTATCTGTAGAAGCTCCCAGCAAAACAGTATTACGTTCAGAAAATTCAGCAAAAGCTCTATTGAATTCAGCAATCTCAGTAGGACATACAAAAGTGAAATCTTTCGGCCACCAAAACAACACAGTCCATTTACTCTTTACATCCTGATTGCTTATTTCTTTAAATTCTTTTCCTGGTTCTAATGATACAACCGCTTTCTTTTTGAAGTCAGGAAATTTGCTTCCTACAGTTACGAAATTACCCATGTCAGTTTTTCTTTTTTTTGTGCAAATATCGGTTTTGCAGGCTTATTGTCTAAGACAATCTATCAATTCATCCATAAAAAAAATTAATTTTTTATACTAGCTACGATGCTTATCATTCGTGACGGGTTTGATATTGCTTTAACAAGCCTTTTACCAAACTTTTTACTTAAATGACACATACTTATAAAAAGATAAATATCTTTGTTGTGCAATAACAATTTGCAGGAGCTTCAGAGAGACCATATTATCAACGCATTCATGCGCAGGTAGTATGATTTTTGTGAAGCTTTTTATTTTCAATACATAGCAACCAATTATATGAAACATATTATTTACATTTCTTTGGCATTATTGACGATCGCATCAGCTTGCAACCGGCCGAACATAGGCATTCGCAACCAGACCCTTTCCAAGCATAGCTGGCGCCTGACGGACCAACAGGAAAATGGCGTGGACATTCCTTTGCGCCCTTGTGACCTGGATAATGAGTATTATTTCTATGGAACTTTTAATGGCACTATGTTCGAAGGCCAACAGAGCTGCGATAGCGCTACCATAGCCAATGGCGATGGCTCTACATCAACAGTAGCTGTGCAGGAAGTAGATTTTACATGGTCTGTAACAGGTGACCAACGATATATATTGATAAAGGGCTTTGGTAATCCTGATTACAATCCGGAATGGCAGATACTAAGCATGGATGATCATTCATTTCATGTAAAAGGTATGGACCATGTAAACGGCACCACTGTTACTTACTATAAAACTTTCGTTGCCGTTAAAGATCTTTAATCTGTTTTTATCCTTTACAATATGCCTGTCCAACGAATAGGCATATTGCATTATATGGTTATAAACTGATATTATCAGTACATTAATATGGCAGTATTGTTTGTCATTTTGTAGGTATGCCCCTATATTTGCAACGTTACCCAATATTGATGCTGATGAAAAAACTCACTACATGCGCTATAGCTGCATGCATAGCCACATCAACTTTAATAGTAAGTTGTTCAACAAACAAAGAGCTGACAACCCCATCTCTTTCATACAATAGAGCCCACAATCCTGAATTCTTAGATAATATAGCATTAGGTGGCAGTGCTAATACTATTAGCATGCGCGTAGTAGATAAGAACAGGAAGACTGGCTTTCAAACCAATGGCTCTAAATCATTATTTACTGCGTCTTTGCAGCAGAAATACGCTTATATATTAGGTGTAGTGCCGCAAGCTATAACTAATCTTTCTCTATACAATTTCATAGATGATTGGTATGGGGTAAGATATCGCCTTGGGGGCAATGATAAGTCAGGTATAGATTGTTCAGCATTTGTGCAGCGCCTGTATGAGCAGGTGTTCTGTACCAACCTGTTACGCACAGCCATTGAACAATTCAGCAGCAGTGTATTTGTAAGTAATAAAGATAGCCTGAAGGAAGGTGACCTCGTTTTTTTCCACACGCGCAAAAACCATATTACCCACGTAGGCATTTACCTGAAGAATAACTTTTTTGTTCATGCATCCTCGAGCCAGGGTGTTATGATCAGCAGTCTTAATGAGGATTATTGGCAGCGTAGGTTTGCTGGCGCAGGTGAAATACCCAAAAACA
>JBQCEX010000075.1:0-4687 GCA_051959855.1 Flavipsychrobacter sp.
GGGCTAATAGCGCCTGCACTGCTCAGTAACTATCGATAAATTTTATTAATCGGCTCAAAAAATGTGCATTTTTGAGCCGATTACGTTTTCTATTCGACTCAAAATAAAAAGAGTTCCTTAAGACTAAGGAACTCAAAACCTATGATTACTATGAAAAATTTTATTGTTGTGTTGCTGTAAAGATCACATCTACTGTATAGGTACCTGTTCCGTAGCTGATGCCTGGAGTAGCCTTATATTTTACTGAAAAGCGTTGGTCTGATCCCAGGTTGCCATTATTTACAATGTCCAGGTTGCGAGATGACAGGGCCACATATCTGCCGGAGCCGAAGGGAGGTAACACCTGTCCGCCTGTATGGTTCGATGATACTTCCACCCCCAGTACGCTGTCCACAGGCATAGCCTTAACAGTGCTTCCGGGGCCGCCTGAGTAGTCAAAATATTCGGCACTGGTTTTTACGCCGATAGCAAATTTTTTATTAGTGCGTATTCTCAGCTCCTGCTCACCAGATGAAACCCCCTGTGTATAGTCGCGCATAGTAGAAAACGGTATAGATACTATGCCACCATGGCTGCTATTGGTATTGGTAAAGGTAAATTCCAGGATATTGTTCAGATGCACGCTCACTCTTTGGTGGGCAGTGCTGCTGGATGAGGATGAAGGCCGGCTTTGTGCAATGGCTGCGCCGGTAAGGCTGCTCAGGATAAGGATGAATAATGTGATCTTTCTCATTTGGCGAATGCTTGATCGTTCGAATCAATTAACGATACAAAAGTGCAACGGCGCAGCAAACAGGAAAAGTTTTTAAGCCTTGTTAACCACTGCTTTATCTTTCATTAACAAGCGATTAAGAATACTATAACCGTTGGTTAAATAATGCCGCTATGAGCGCTTATAGCATTCGAAAAAGCCATAATATCAGCCTCATTAGTATCAAAGGCGCACATCAGGCGCACCTCGTTTGTGTTTTCTTTCCACACATAAAAAGGAAATGTTTGCTGCAACTGCGGTATCCAGTCTGCTGGCATCTCGGCAAATACCACATTCGCCTCTACCGGCCTGGTAACCGTGATCTTCGGGTATTTGCTTAGTTCGCTGTACAGCAGTTGGGCCATTGCATTGGCATGATTGGCTGTTGTACGCCATAGTTCATGTCGCAGCATGGCATCAAACTGGGCAGCTATAAAGCGTGTTTTTGAGGCCAGCTGTATGATCTGTTTTTGCTTAAAAGCTATATGATCTGACAGTTTCCTGTTGAACACCACTACTGCCTCGCCATACATCATACCTGCCTTGGTACCGCCCAGCGATAATACGTCTATCCCTGCATAGGTGCTGATATCCCGCAGGCTGCAGTCCAGGCTGGCAGCAGCATTAAAGAAGCGGGAGCCATCTATATGCAGGTAGCAGTCATGCTCTTTGGCCAGCTTACTGATCTCCTTTATTTCATCAGGCCGGTAAACAGTGCCATATTCAGTGGATTGTGTAAGTGATATCAGCTTTGTTTGGGGATAGTGCACATCGCCCTTGCGTATCAGGCGTTCCTTTATGGTGTCTATTTCCAGCTTGCCGCTGTTATTGGTCTTTAAAGGGAAGAACCGGCAACCTGTAAAAGTTTCGGGTGCTGATGATTCATCATTATATATATGGGAGATATCGGCGCAAAGTACAGAGTTGTAAGACTGTGTAGCAGCACTAATGCTCAGTACATTGGCCCCTGTGCCGTTAAATACAAAGTACACATCCACATTAGCATCAAAAACCTGTTTGAAAAGCTCTATGGCATGTTGCGTTATTTCATCAGCACCATAAGAACGGTCGTGTGCATAGTTGGCTTGTTGTAAGGCTTCCATTATCTCAGGCAATACACCTGCATAATTGTCGCTTGCGAAACTTTTTAGCGGATTCATTTAAAAGACAAAATAAGGATATAATTGTTTTCCAAGGCTGATTATGAGCAAATTTAGCTATTCCAAAGCTTTACCTACTCTATATATAATACTTACACCTATCGTACCGCAAACCAATGTGCCATTTATATC
The DNA here is from genome assembly GCA_051959855.1 of Flavipsychrobacter sp. Taxonomy (GTDB): domain Bacteria; phylum Bacteroidota; class Bacteroidia; order Chitinophagales; family Chitinophagaceae; genus SZAS-30. The sequence continues at coordinate 2,044 of JBQCEX010000075.1, forward strand.
TGTTTTGGTTATGGTATTACCACTATTTATATAAAAATGACCATATTCTCCGGTTATATATACCGCCTGCAGATTGGCATCTGCATCCCACAGCCAATGCGGATTAGTTTGCGAAAACCTGAACCTGCAATCGAGGCCAATATTAACCGCCGCAGATGCAGTTTCATATTTGCTGGAATCTGATACCGTACCGCTGTAATTGCCACTTGTTGAACTAAGGCTGCTTGCATCTGCACTTACAAAAGCAATCCCTATTCCCGCATACCAGTTTATTTCAGTGTTGTTCAGCATGTTTTTGTGCTTCAGGTTCAGCATGATGTCTCTTTTGGTGAATTCGTTGCTCCACGTAATGCCATCCATCCTGGCTACAGGCAAGGTAAGTGCCGACACGCTTGCTGAAAGAGCAGGGTAGAAATATGAATTGCCAAACCTGTACGCCACAGCAGCATAAAAGCCTACCGAAATAGATTGCTTATAATTGGTTTTATTCAGGCTGTTGAATAGATAAGGGTAACCTATTTGCGGGCCTGCAGCAATGTCTAGCTGCGCCTGCGCATTGCTGCAAAGACATATCAAAAGAATAAATAAAATGCGCCTGTTCATGTAGGGGTTTAAACATAAACGATAAATATGAAGGTGTATTATCTTTGGTACTCCACTGTCCTGTCTTTTAATAAACTTTTTATGGATACTATATACAACTCTATCGGCCAGGGATACAACACTACCCGTAAAGCTGATCCCTACATAGCAGAGCGGCTTTATCAACTTTTATCTCCGGCAAAAGATGGCATCTACCTGGACATTGGCTGTGGTACCGGCAACTACCTGGCAGCTATGGTACACAAGGGCCTGAAAATGGTAGGCATTGACCCCTCAGAAATAATGCTTGCCGAAGCTGCAAATAAACAGTTGAATGTAGAGCTGGTACAGGCCTATTCCGATGAGATTCCCTTTCCAACAGATTATTTTAGCGGTGCCATAGCGGTACTAACCATACACCACTGGATAAACAAGCAAGCAGGATTTACAGAATTGCGAAGGGTAATAAAAGAAGGTGGTAAGCTGGTATTCTTTTCCTTTACGCCCGAGCAAACAATGGGTTATTGGCTGCATCATTACTTTCCTCAAATGATAACCAGGGCAGCATTGGCAGTGCCAACACTGCAGGAAATGGAAGACATGCTCATGCTGGCGGGCTTTAAAAATGTAGCAACTGAACTGTATGATGTAAGGGAAGACCTTCAGGACCATTTTATGAATGCACATAAGTCTCACCCTGAAAGATATTTGCAGGATGAGGTACGCAATGGTATGTCAGCATTCCGGTTAGCGCCCGACCGGCAGGAGATAATAACAGGCCTTGAGCGCTTGCGCACTGATATTAGGTCCGGTGAAATAAATAGTATTATGGATCAGTATAAGAACCAATTAGGCGACTATATTTTCATTATCGCAGACTAGGCCGACAGGGTGCTATGTATAGCAAATAATTATGCTATCTTTATAGTAGTTCATTAATTATCAATGCTATGAGGAAGGTAGCATGCACCATACTAGTGGCCACAATTGCCTTTGCCGCAGTTGCGCAGCAAAAAATAAGGCTGCAGAAACTATGGCAAAAGACGCAGGTGCATGTCATCTTCAACGAGTATCATCTTTTCTTCAGCATACGGGATATGGACCAAACCATGCGCTACCTGCATGAAAGCGATCCCCAATTATATGATAGCACTACCGGCCTTGACAGTAACCTGCTCTACCAGGCAGAGCTTGAAGCCCGTGATATGGAATATCACAATTCCCTGCAGCCGTTGATACAAAAGGAAGTAGGAGTATTCCTGCTAATGCGTGGCCGTGCCTATGTAGAGGATAGCAGGCATAAGAAAATAAAGACAGTAATAGCTCATATTGGTGAGCCTATAGATACCAACGGAAACCTCTTTGTGCCTGTCAACTTCTTCGATGCAAAAACAAACAAGATGCTTTTTGCCGGTGTTATGAACGTAAGCATACAGCATCGCCTGCTCGAATTGTAATTATTCGCCTGCACCGTCTTTTCCCTTACATATTGTTAAAATGTTCGACTTAATATTAAATTAATGTGTGCTTAATATTGGGGTTATACCATAGTTGTCTCTTTGTATAACCAAATGCTTCATCGAAGCAATTAGCATGTCAAAAAGAGAAGTGGATATTGTAGTGCTGTCCGACATACACTTAGGGACCTATGGTTGTCACGCACGCGAATTGCTCCAATACCTGAAAAGTATCAAACCTAAGGCTGTCGTCCTGAATGGAGACATTATCGACATCTGGCAATTCAAAAAACGGTACTGGCCCGCTACACACATGATGGTGGTAAAACACCTGGTAGGCCTCATAGCCAAGCAGGTGCCGGTGTACTATATACCCGGCAACCATGATGAGATGCTGCGCAGGTTCAAAGACTTCAAACTGGGCTCACTGAAGATCACCAATAAACTATCGCTGAAGATAAACAACGAGAATGTGTGGATCTTCCACGGAGATGTGTTCGACGTGGTGATGCAGCATAGTCGCTGGCTGGCAAAGCTGGGGGCTATTGGTTATGACACGCTCATACTCATCAATAGGTTTGTGAACTTCTGCTCAGAGAAAATGG
>JBQCEX010000076.1:0-2752 GCA_051959855.1 Flavipsychrobacter sp.
TTCAAATTGAGCCAGACTAATACCGGCCACTACTTTTTTTGATATTCTTTTTGACATGGGTACGGGTTTATTTATTTACGATGCAATGCGTGTATTTGTTTTGTTATAACGGTCAATCTGTCCGATGATGGAACTGACAATAATGCTGGCATATTTATCCTGCCGCAGATCCAGCATACCCCATAGTTGACGGAAGGCGATAGCCTCTGTGCCGCTCATGCTTAGGGTATACAATTCCTGGTTTCGGTCTTTCATTTTACGTAAACGGTGATGCAATTCGCTTAGATATTCATGCAGCAAATGCTCATGCTCATCTTCCGGCACGAATTGCTTCAGCATATCGTCGCAGATGGTGTGCAGCGCCTCAATCCGCTCGTGATTGAGGCGTGCTTTCACGGGGTTTATTAATCTTTTAGCCATTGGGTCACGGTGTTTAGGGCGATGTTATATTTTTGGGTGAAGGCTATATCCTTAGTTTCCAGCAGATCAGTAGCGCGCTCCACACCGTTGATGATGGAGCTATGGTCCTGGCCGCCATAAAGACAAGCTATCTGCTTCAGCGTTAGGCGTGGGTAGAACTTGCGCAGCAGCAGCGAGCTGAGAAAGCGTAGCTCTACTACCTCACGTTTGCGGCACTTTACGCGGAAGTTGTCGATACTCATGTGCAGCGCAGTAGCAATAACCTGCAGCATTTCTTCCGGGCCCTTGCGTTCTTCGTTTACGTACAGCATCACCTTTATGCGCATACCGGTTCTGCTTTTGATCTGTTTTTCAGCACTGCGGGCAATGGTACGTGCTGTGTTCATTTGAGTGGTTGTTAAATAACTCATAGCAAAAATGTGTTTTCCTGTTAGTCTAATATTGTTTCTTTCGATTCCTGCAGCTTTGCCTTGTGTATCAGTTCAGTTGCATAGTGTAGGTTGCCTTTGCAGCAATCTTTTATTTCAGAGATGATTGCTTCGTTGTTCATAGCATTAGCGCGGCATATCAGCTCTACGTCCCGCGGGCCTGCCTGGCCCAGGGTTACAAAGCGCCGGCCTATGGTGTTATATACTTCACTGTATAGTTCCTTGTTCATTCTTGCGCCTTCTACCACTCGCGTGCGCAGCTCATCATTGCCTAATATCACGATGCCGCAATGGTTGATAAGCCTCTTATAAAGTGTGATGGCAAAATGCAATACGCGGTCTTTCAGTTTATGTGCGTCATCTATTATCAGTACGGGCTCTTCCTGGTTTTCCAGCCTGCTTATTATCTCATCCATCATCTGGTCTGCCGTGCCACCAGGCTTACCGCCCAATGTCTGCAGCAGTTTGCTAATGAAATTTTTGCGATTCATGTATGCCTCACAACCTATGTAGTGGGCGTGTGTATTTTCACGTGCATAGTGTTTAGCGGTGAATGTTTTGCCAAGGCCTGTTTGTATAGCTACGCCATAGGCCATAGCATAGCGCTGTGCGTCGCCAAAGAGTATGCGCAGCAGCAGGTAACAGCCTGTGTCAGCCTGCTGCCATTCGTTGCCACAATAAAAACCAACCTGGCGTGCTATGTGTTGCCACATGCGTTCAGTCACTACTTGCCATTTGTTATTCTTCACTTGCGATATCATAGTTGGGCTTACGCCTTGCAGACTTCGGGAAGCTGCAAGCTGGGTAGAGAACTTCGCGGTGTAACGAGTTAATGCCTCTCTTATTTGTTCCTTTTGTTCGGGTGTCATAATTTTGGGGTCGTTTGAGTTTTTAAGGAGCTGCACTTTGGTTGAGTGCAGCTCTTTTCATTTAATAGTGTTATTGGTCTGTTGTATTCCTTGTTTCCTGACAAACTGAAATGCGCATTTCAAAAAAATCTCCAAAAAATTTGGCATAAATATTTTTTAATCTAACTTTGATGTCGGAAAGCAATTAATACGACACAAAAATATTCCAATTTTTACAACAATTCCAAGTTTTGTGGAAAAATATTCTAAAATAATCCATCATGTACTTAGCAGGTAATTTGAAATTTTTGAGAAAGAAATCCGGTAAGACACAGGATGCACTAAGCACAGACCTGAAAATTGGCAGAACCACTATTGCGAATTACGAAGCAGGCATTAGTGAACCCAACCTGGAAACGCTATTAACATTTGCCAATTATTTTGGCGCTACTGCGGACGAACTGCTGTCAACAAACATGGAAGAGCAGGTTAAAAACCCTAAAACCAAGGCGTTAGTAGCCGGCAATGATGCTCAAAAAGTTTCTGAAGCGGTACCATATAATAAAATACCGCAAGTAATAACTGTAGATAGAGAAGGCAACGATAATATTATATATGTGCCGGTAAAGGCAAGGGCAGGCTACCTGCTGGGCTACGGGGATCCGGAATTTATGGAGACGCTGCCTACTTTTCGGCTGCCGGGGCTTAATAATTCCACTTACCGCATGTTTGAAGTAGAGGGGCCATCTATGGCGCCTAATGTGCTGAATGGCGACCGTATAATAGGCGAATGGGTGGATGGATTTGATAATATAAGAGATAACCGCGTGCACGTAATAGTGCATAAAAGCGGCGTGATGATAAAGCGTGTGATCAACAGGATAAAGGAACGCGGCAAACTATACCTGAAATCGGACACGGTGGTGCACAGGCATGAGTTCCCCACCCTGGAGGTGGACCCCGAAGAGGTGAGGGAAATATGGTATGGCCGCCTGAAGATAAGCAGTGACTTTAGCGAGCCTGCAGAAGTGTACCACCGCCTGGCCGACCTGGAGC
>JBQCEX010000077.1:0-12356 GCA_051959855.1 Flavipsychrobacter sp.
TTGTACAGACAGTGTATCCCGGTACTTCTCCGGAAAACATGGAGAACCTGGTAACCAAACAGATAGAAAAGCAGGTAAAGAACCTGACGGGTATTAAAAAAGTTACCAGCAATTCATTCCAGGATTATTCGGTTGTTATAGTTGAGTTCAATACGAACGTGAAGATTGACAAAGCTAAACAAGATGTAAAAGATGCCGTTGACAAAGCCAAAACCGATCTGCCCAAAAATCTACCGAACCAGCCGGAAGTAAAAGATATTGATCTTTCTGAGCTACCTATACTATATGTGAATATATCTGGCAATTATGACCTGAACCGTTTGAAAAAATATGCTGATCATATAAAAGACAACATAGAAGCGCTGAAAGAAATAAAGCGCGTGGATATGGTAGGCGCACTGGACCGCGAGATACAGATAAACGTTGACCTATATAAAATGCAGGCTGCCGGTCTTACGTTCGGCGATATAGAAAACACTGTAGCGGGAGAAAACGTATCGGCCACAGCAGGGCAAATAGCTATAGGCAACCAGAAACGAATACTTAGTGTTAAAGATGAGTTCAAAACTGCTGCGCAGATAGGCAATGTTATTGTAAAGAACCAGCAGGGCAAAGCCGTTTACCTGAAGGACATAGCTAATGTTGTTGACTCTTTCGAAGAACAAAAAAGCTTCGCGCGCCTGAATGGTAATAATGTAATAACGCTCAACGTAATTAAAGCTAAAGGCGAGAACCTGATAGATGCATCTGAAAAGATACAGAAGCTGGTGAAGACCATGCAGGTGCAGGAATTGCCTAAGGACCTAAACATAGTAATAACAGGCGATCAGTCTGAAAAGACCGCATCTACCCTTACTGACCTGGTGAATACCATTATCATAGGTTTCATCCTGGTGACAGTTATCCTAATGTTCTTCATGGGTGTAACCAATGCCTTGTTCGTGGCATTGTCGGTGCCTTTATCCTGTGCGCTGGCATTCCTTGTACTGCCGTCTATTGGGTTTACACTCAATATGATCGTGTTGTTCTCGTTCCTGCTGGCATTGGGTATAGTGGTTGATGATGCCATAGTGGTAATAGAGAATACACACCGCATTTTTGACAATGGTAAAATGCCTATTGACAAAGCTGCGAAGTTTGCAACAGGTGAAGTGTTCCTGCCGGTACTTGCCGGTACAGCCACTACCCTTATGCCTTTCGTACCACTAGCATTCTGGCCTGGTGTAATCGGTAGCTTCCTTTTCTACCTGCCTATTACACTTATCATCACCTTACTTGCATCACTGGTTGTGGCTTACATTATCAACCCGGTATTTGCAGTAAGCTTTATGAAGCCGCATGATCCTGCTCATGATAATGATAAGAAACGTTTCACTAAGCGTGACAGAGTGCTGGCTATCATCTTTGGTGCTATAGCGCTGCTGTTTTACATAAGTGGCTCATTCGGTGTAGGTAACTTCGTCATTTTTATATACCTGTTCATACTGCTGGAGAAATTTGTGTTCTCAAAATGGATACATAGCTTCCAGACAAAGGCATGGCCTGCTTTCCAGAACTGGTACACTAAATGGCTGAAATGGTCATTGGCAAGACCGGGCATAATAGCTTTAATTACTGTGGGCCTAATTGTCTTAGCAGTAGCATTGGATGTAATTCGTAAACCTAACGTTGTATTCTTCCCTGATTCAGAACCGAACTTTACTTACGTTTATTTAAACCTGCCGGTAGGTACAGACCAGACCTATACCAATGAGGTGCTGAAGAAACTTGAGGTGCGTGTGAATAATGCCTTAGGTATAGACCCTAAAACTGGTAAAGGCAACCCTGCGGTGAGGTCAGTTATCTCGAATGTGACAGTAGGTGCAGTTGACCCTAACAGCGGTGAAATAGGAGACTTCCCGAATAAAGGTAAGATCACAGTAGCATATGAAGAGTTTTCGAAACGACATGGTATATCTACCAGCAAACTGATGGAAAAGATACGTTCTGCCATACAAGGTGTGCCGGGTGCTGAGGTAACCGTAGATAAAGAGAGCAATGGCCCGCCATTGGCTAAGCCGATCGTTATTGAAATAACCGGTGATAACCTGGATACGCTGGTGAGCACATCAGAACGTTTGAAGCGCTACCTGGATGAAAAACAAATAGGCGGTGTGGAAGAATTGCGCAGCGACTTCCAGCCAAAGAATCCTGAAATAGTATTTGATATTGACAGGCAGCGCATGAATACTGAGGGTATAACCAGCTATACTGTAGTAAATAATTTACGTACGGCTGTATTTGGCAAGGAGATATCGCGCTTCCGTGATGCGAACGACGATTATCCTATTACGTTGCGTTTAAAACCTGAACAGCGTGCAGATGTGGATGCTGTAAGAAATATGCCAATTGTTTTCCGTGACATGGGCATGGGCGGCATCATCAGGCAAGTGCCTGTCAGCTCTTTCGCAAGCGTTCGCTACGCCACTACTTATGGCGGTATCAAACGCAAGAATGAAAAACGTATTATCACGCTTTCTTCAAACGTAATAACCGGCTATAATGCAAATGAGGTAGTGCAGGAAATACAGCAGGAGATAAATAATTTTCATGCGAACTCCGGCGTTACTATAAAGATGGGCGGTCAGCAGGAAGACCAGGCTGAAACGATGGGCTTCCTGGGTAAAGCCTTTGGTATATCACTGGCGCTTATCTTCCTGATACTTATTCTATTGTTCAACTCATTCAGTAAGACCATCATCATTCTTAGTGAAGTGTTGTTTAGTGTAATAGGTGTAATGCTGGGCCTTGGCATCTTCAAGACTACCTTCTCTATTGCTATCAGTGGTATTGGTATCGTGGCCCTGGCAGGTGTGGTGGTAAGAAATGGTATATTGCTGGTAGAATTTATGGACCTGATGCTGGCAGAGGGCATGAATATACATGATGCACTGGTAGAAGCAGGCCGCACCCGTATGACGCCGGTATTGCTTACAGCAACGGCTGCTATATTAGGTCTTATACCGCTGGCTGTAGGTATGAACATTGACTTTGCTTCACTGTTCTCTCACCTCAACCCGCATATCTTCTTCGGTGGCGATAGTGCATCGTTCTGGGGGCCGCTGGCATGGACCATGATATATGGTCTTAGCTTCGCTACTTTCCTTACGCTTATTCTTGTACCGGTACTTTGCCTGGAAGCCTATCGCTTCAAGGCCTGGGTAAAAAAGAAGACTGACAAGTTTAACAAGTCTATGGAGGAACCCGGTGACATAAAACCAACCGCACAACATTAATTACCCATAATCAGACACATAGGTTAATGAAAAAGGGACGCTTTCCAGCGTCCCTTTCCTTTTATCGTTTTGGGAAATACTTATTTTATTACTTCCAGTTGCTTGCCTATTTTAATGAAGGCTGCAATTGCCTGGTCGAGATGATGACGTTCGTGAGCAGCAGATATCTGTATGCGAATACGCGCCTGGCCTTTTGGCACTACAGGGTAGAAGAAGCCGATTACATAGATACCTTCTTCCAGTAGGGCAGCAGCAAATTTCTGCGCTACTACTGCATCATATAGCATAAGTGGTGTAATAGGGTGTGTACCCGGTTTTATATCAAAGCCTGCCTCAGTCATCTTCTTACGGAAGTACATAGTGTTGTCTTCCAGTTTGTCGCGCAGCTGGGTAGTTTCGCTCAGCATATCGAGCACTGCAATAGTTGCACCTACTACTGAAGGGGCTACTGTATTAGAGAACAAGTATGGTCTGCTACGCTGACGAAGCATGTCCACTATTTCTTTTTTACCGCTGGTGAAACCACCTGATGCACCACCTAATGCTTTACCTAAGGTGCCTGTTATGATATCTATACGGCCCATTACACCGCAAAGCTCATGTACCCCACGGCCTGTCTTACCCATAAAGCCTGATGAGTGACTTTCATCTATCATCACCAGTGCATCATATTTATCTGCCAGGTCGCATATTTTGTCCAGCTGGGCAATAGTACCGTCCATTGAGAAAACTGAGTCTGTTACTATTAGCCTGGTGCGTGCGCCTGCATGGGCCTGCAGTTGCGCTTCCAGGTCTGCCATATCGTTGTGCTTGTAGCGGCCACGTGCTGCCTTACAAAGGCGCACACCATCTATTATAGAGGCATGGTTCAGCTCGTCAGATATGATAGCATCCTGCTCACCAAGCAGCGGTTCAAACACACCACCATTAGCATCAAAGCATGCCACATATAATATAGTATCTTCAGTACCAACGAATTTTGACAGCTTTTCTTCCAGTTCTTTATGTATGTCCTGTGTACCACATATGAAACGGACAGAGCTCATACCATAGCCACGCTCGTCAATAGTGCGGTGCGCAGCCTCTATCACTTTAGGGTGAGATGATAAACCCAGGTAGTTATTTGCACAAAAGTTCAGCACTTTTTTCCCGTTCACCGTTATCTCTGCACCCTGCGGCGATTCTATAATGCGTTCCATTTTATAAAGACCGGCGTCTTTTATCTCCTGTAGTTCTTTTTGTAATCTCTGGTAAAATGAAGGACTTGACATTTTTTTGATTTTGCAGACAAAATAAGTGCAATCCATTTATTTAGCAATCGTTTTATTTTTTCATATCTAAAGCTTTTTCATAAAGTATTCCCAAAACCGCGGCATAACTGTTTATTACTCTTACATCGGTCTTAATTTTACAGCATCGCTTTAATGAGATTACGTTATTATATATTCACGGTACTATTACTACTGGGGGTTGCTGCTAAGGCTCAAACCCTGAAGGGCGTTGTAACTGATGCTGCCGGTAAACCCCTGGCCGCCGTTACAGTTGTAGATGTGAATACTCAACAATCTACTTACACTGACGCGCAGGGTGAATACACCATTCCGGCAAAAAGTGGTGATAAAATTGCCTTCAGCAGTATAGGCTTTAAGTCCGCAGAACGCCTTGTACCACCAACGCTTGGTGTTACTGAGCTTAATGTACAGCTGCAGCAGCTCACTTACCAGCTAAACGAAGCTACGGTTCGCCTACATCAATACACGCCTTATCAATTGGATTCTATGGAGCGCCGCAGTCCCTACAAACTGCCTCTGCAAAGAGAAAAGGAGAGCTCTGCAATGCACCCCATCAGCCTGGTGGCAGAGCGTGTGTTTGGCATGCACAAGGATGTTTATAAGTTTCAGAAGGATTTTAATTATTGGGAAAAACAGCGCTTCATCGATACCCGCTATACGCCCGAATTAGTCGAATCTCTTACCAGCCTGCAAGGAGATACATTAGCCAATTTCATGAATGCATACCCTATGGACTATGACTTCTCCCGCAATGCCACAGACCTGGAAATAAAAATGTGGATTCGCTATAACTATAAACAATACGCGAATAAACACAAGGAAATGGCCAATGCATTAACGGACAAAAAACCCTGATACAATTTGCGTAACTTTACGCTACTATGATTCCACAATGGCAAAAAGGTATAGTACAGCGCATTGAGCAGGCGACGCCTAACACACGCCGGTACTGGATAGAATTGCCCGAAATGGAATCTTTTACATTTAAGCCCGGCCAGTTCGTTACCCTTGATCTACCTATACATGAGCAAAGAAATAAGCGCTGGCGCAGTTATAGCATAGCATCAAAGCCTGACGGAAAAGTAATAGAACTGGTGATCGTATATGTTGAAGGTGGCGCTGCATCACAATATATTTTTAACGAGATAAAAGAAGGGAGTGAGTTTACGCTTCGCGGACCGCAAGGTGTTTTTACATTGCCTGAGAATATGGACCAGCATATCTATATGATATGCACCGGCACAGGCATTGCGCCTTTTCGCAGCATGCTGCATTATATAAAGGAGCATGATATACCACACAAAAAAATAGATCTGATCTTCGGCACACGCAAGCGCGAAGATCTTTTGTATGAGGAAGAGATGCGGCAACTGGAAGCTGAGCTGCCAAAATTCAATTATCACCCAACTCTTTCACGCGAGGAATGGGAAGGGCGTAAAGGTTATGTTCATCATGTGTATGAAGAGCTGAGCAGCCACAAATTACCATCTCATTTTATGCTGTGCGGCTGGCGTGTGATGATAGACGAAGCGAAACAGCGCATAGTAGATCTCGGCTTCGATAAGAAAGATATTCACCTGGAGCTATACGGCTAACTGAAGAACTGGAAATAAATCAGCGCAACTGCAGCAGCTGTCATCAGCAACAGTGTAACTATTCCTGCAATATTTGAAATTGGCTTGTTGGTAAATTCCCCCATTATCTTTTTGTTGTTGCATACATGCATAATGATGGCAATAACAACGGGGGCTGTTAAGCCATAAAGCACGGCGGTATATACCAATGCTTCTATAGGGCTAATGCCCAAAAAATTGATGAGCATACCCACCGCCAGTGAGATAATAACTATAGCATAAAACCCTTTAGCTTCATGGAATTTTTTGTCCAGACCTTCTTTCCAGCCAAGTGTTTCAGCAAACATATAGGAGAGAGAACCACTTAACACAGGTATGGCAAGAAAGCCTGTACCTATCACGCCCAAGGCAAACAACAGGTAAGCCAGGTCTCCCGCTAATGGCTTCAGCGCCCTTGCCGCTTGTTCTACAGTATCTATCCGGTTAATGCCGTTTTTAAAAAGTACGGACGCAGTCGTGAGAATGATAAAGAACATGACCAGGTTAGAGAATAACATGCCCGCTGTCACATCTTTCTGCATCGCCACTACTTCCCGCTTGTCCACCATTACGCGCCCCCTTATTTTCTTCATGTCCTCAGCTTCCATGGTAGCCTGCCAGAAGAAGAGATAAGGCGATATAGTAGTGCCTAATATGGCGACAAGAATATTTAAAAAGTCTTTGTTGAAATGAACAGTTGGTATAAATGTCTCCTTCAGCACCAATGGCCAGTCCTGCTTTACTATAAAGGGAACCACCAGGTAAACGAGCAGAGTCATACACAAATACTTAAGTATTGCTGCAATCTTCCTATAGGGAAAATAGATGATACACACCATGAGTATCAGTGTAAATACAAAGCTGAAAATGGCAGGATTTACAGAAGGAAATAACAGGTTTGCCACTGCCCCCATGCCTGCTATATCGGCACCTATATTTAATACAATGGCTGGGAAGCTGAATAATACAATAAGATACAGAACCGATTTAGGGTAATGTTTTTTTAGCGTACCGGCCAGGCCTTCACCTGTTACCATGCCTACGCGTGCACACATCTCCTGCACGGCAGCCATTAGGGGGAAAGTAAATAATGCAGCCCACAAAGTAGAATAACCAAAACCTGCACCTGCCTGCGAATACGTGGCGATGCCTGAAGGGTCATCATCACTGGCGCCCGTTATCAGGCCAGGGCCTAATAATGTTAATGTGCGCTTAAGCCAGCCTTTAAAACCTTTGGAAGCCGCCATATTATACAAGATACAAACAAAGGCGGAAACGAGCGTTTAACTGTTCATTAATTGTTGCATCATACCTGCTGTAAAAGGCAAGCCTTTGCCATGCTTTGTTACCCAGCAGAAGAATATATCGTGCTTGCCGCCCGTTACGTCTGCCCAGCCGCAGAGGCAGGCATCCATACCGCGCTGCTCCAGCATATCGCTTACCAGGAAGTGTATCTCATTAACATCAAAGCTTTCCTGCATCAGGGACATCTGCTCGCCCTTAAAGCCATGCTTGATGCATATTTCCCCCAGCATAATATTGGGAAGAGTGTATACAAATACTGCCGGGCTCGGCACTTCTTTTATTGTTTCAATATATCGCTTATCAGTATCCAGGCATCCATGCGCAGTGGCCAGCACCAGGGCTATATTATTTTTGTCCAGCCCATCATACAGATGTCTTTCTCCTTCCGCAAGCAGCGCTTCTGCTCCCAGCCATGCCCATTTGCACAGCTCATCCATTTTAAAAAACTTAGGGTAGTTATAAGCCAGCGAGCGGTAAACATCTGCAGCATTGCTACCAGCAGGAATGGCATGCATTAGCATGCCATTCTTTTTTATTTCCCGTTCATTTATACTTATACACCTTTCTATATTCAGGCTCAAGTGATATCTATTATTATTTATCAATAGTTGCTTTACTCATATACTTGCCCAGGGTACGTACATTCTTCTCATGATTTTTCACGAAAGGATTTGTTTCATCCCATACATAGCCGGCCAATACAGAGCAAATTTTGTTCATTATATCCTCGTTGCGTTCTTCCGCAAAGAAAATATTAAATAGCGTACCATCATACCAGGTGTTCACGTAGGTACGGAAGACATCTATGCCACGCTGCATGAACTTCATGTATTCATTTTCCCAGTCTATCTGTTCCCCTTTAAAGTAGCGTATCACCAGGTTAGCTGCCTTCTGTGCAGATACAGATGCAAGCGTTACGCCTGATGAGAATACAGGATCGAGGAATTCGGTTACGTTGCCCGTCAGCACAAAGCCCTTACCGTAAAAAGTATCAGTAGTTGAGCTCCAGCCTTGCAGGCTGCGTGGCTCGTCCCATACCAGCTTCACATCTTTAAACCTGTCCTTTAAAATATCTTCAGCAGCCAGCAGTTGCCTGTATTGTTCCTCAATCGTTCCTTTGAATTTTTCAAAGAATTCAGGTTTGCCCACATAACCTACTGATGTAGTACCATCAGAGAATGGTATTACCCATATCCAGGTATCCATATCGTGTACACATATAATGATACGATTAGGCTCGCTGGCTACTTCAGCGCGTCTTGGGTCTTCCAGGTGACAGAACACTGCCTTACGAGTATGCTGACCAGAGTTTTTTTCCAAACCAAAGAGCTTAGGTATCACCCTGCCATAACCACTGCCATCTATTATGAACTTTGCTTTTATTGTATGTACGCTACCGTCTTTAGTTTTTACTGTAGTTTCAGAGTGACCATTGTCAATCTTTATATCGGTCACCTCTGCTTCATACTCTACAGGTATGCCCTTTCTTTCGCATTCATCAGCCAGTGTTTTATCAAACTCTGCACGCTGCACCTGCCAGGTCCATTCCCAGCCATGAGTAAATTGTTGTGAGAAATTAAAATCGCATAGCTTGTCACCCCATACAAACTTGGCCCCATCCTTGCGCTGAAATCCCTTTGCTTTCACTGCATCCAGCATATCTGCTTCCTGCAGCGCTTCCATGCAACGTGGCAAAAGACTTTCTCCAATTACAAAACGCGGAAATTTCATTTTCTCTACTATCTGTACAGATAGTCCTGCTTTGTGCACAATAGAGGCTGCAATGGTGCCCGACGGTCCTGCGCCTATCACTAATACATCTACGTCTTTATTCATATTTGTGTAAATTCTAAAAGATATTTATGCCCTAAGTTACTTCTTCAATATCAATAAACTATGAGTTTTGCCCGCTCTTTTTATGTGAGTAGCAACTTTGAAGCCGGTTTGCTCGATAAGCGATAAGTATGTTTTACTATCGTATATGCGTCCCTTCCCGTTAGCCATTGTAGCAAAATATAGTGAAGTCATTTGCAGACTAAAGGCGGCTGCCTCCATGTGCTGCTGGTCCCAGAAGGTTTCGTATATAAATATGCGTCCATTGCCGGGTAAGGCTTTGTAACATTTTTTCAATATCCGCACTATCTCCTCATCTGAGAAACAGGCCAGGAACTGGCTCATCCACATCACATCATAGCCCATTGGTATTTCCTCTTTAGGGTCCAGAATGTCCTGTGGATAGTATTTTATGCGGTTGCAATAGTGTTCTTTATCTATTGTTTCCTTTGCCAGCGATAATACTTCAGGTATGTCCAGCAAGCCGGCAGTAATGTCTTTATTGTAATCCAGGCAAGCTATAGACCAGTCTCCCGTATTGGCACCGACGTCTAATATATTGTAAACAGGCTCTTCAAATATTAGTGGCAATACTTCTTCAAATCCTTGTATGCTATGGTGATGATCATAAGCCAGCCAACTGTTCATGGCAGCCTGTGGCAGATGTGCAAGACCATCAAACAGCATGGGCCAATCCCCAAACACTTTCAATCCTTCCGGCTTACCACTCTGTAATGAGTCTTTTAATTTGTCTGTGCCTTTTATACATACATCACGCATAAAGTCTGTGTTTATGCGTGTAGTTTCATTGTTTATGAATATTTCTCCTGTTTTTGCCAGCAGGAAGCGGTCATCTGCTTTATACAGCAACCCTATACCCAGCCCGGCTTCCAGCAATATACGCGTAGCATATTCCGGCAGCTTTATTTGCATGGATGCCTCAGCAATAGTAACGCCATTTTCAGCCGCCTCTATGTAGTGCAACATACCGCTATCGCGCATCAGTACCGATGCCTGAAAAACAAAAGGAGCATACGCTATGAACTGAGCCTGTGATATGGCCTGAAATAAAGTCTTATTATTTTCCCGGAATAATGCAGTTCCTCCTGCATCAACGCCTCGCGACATAATACTTCCCAAAAATTTGCCTAAAAAAACGATTGTGCAAAAATAGCTATACCTATGGCTTCTGAAGCACTGATAGCTATGCGCTATAAAGATAAGCGCTATTCTGCACCATTGTTAATATATCTGACAATATCTTTAATATCTGATTCACTCAAATTTGAAAAAGATGGCATCTCTGCGCCATTCCAGGTGCTGTATAGCTGGCTGGCATGGCTGCTTTTACCACTGCTTATCAGCTGTTGTGAGTTCTGTATAAAGGCTACTACCTGGGCTGTATCGTTATTCCATCTGCCTATCACACCTGCCAGCTTCGGCCCCATTTTATCCTGGTTCAGCTCATGGCAGCGCTGACAGTTATTGATAAAGAGCTGTTTGCCATTACTGTTCACCTGCTCTTGTCCGGTGGTTGTTTCAGCGGTCTTATTCTCATTTTTGCCCTGCCCGCACGATAGCATGAAAAATGCCATTGACAGGCAGATACTGATACATTTTTTCATATTTGGTTTTATACTCTATTATTTTTCCAATGAGTGCACACTATGCAGCAGCCTTCTCCAGCGCATATCGCGGAACAGCCCCCCCTTGCCATAGCTCAGCCATACAAACCATGCTTTACCTACTACATGATCTATAGGTACAAAGCCCCAGTAGCGGGAGTCCAATGAATTATGGCGGTTATCCCCCATCATCCAGTAGTAGTCCATTTTAAAGGTATAAGAGGTAGCCTCTTTATCATTTATATATATCTTCCCCGCTTTTTCTTCCAGCTTATTGCCTTCGTAGTTCCTGATCACGCGGCGATACAAGGCAATATTTTCAGGACTTAGTTGCACCGTCATACCTTCTTTAGGTATCAGTATAGGGCCATAGTTATCCCTGTTCCATTTAAAGTGTGGCACATCATGCGGAAATACCTCAGCTTCCGGCTGACCTGGGGCATACTGTTGGAACAACATTATAGAATCTACGCCTTGCAGCTTTCTTACCATGTCTACCTGGTCATTTTCCAGGAACATTAAATACTGTTGCGCATCCGGGTGTGCAGCTACCTCTATGCTATTCTCGTCCAGGTAGTCATCAGATATTACATTCCTGCTTCTTACATAATATAGCAGTTTTGAATGCGGGAATATAGGCGCCTGCTGGCCATTTACATATACTATCGCATTGCGCACTTCCACCTTGTCGCCAGGTATGCCTATGCAGCGCTTTATATAGTTATCTGTTTTATCTACCGGCCTTGTGGCAATAGTGTAGCGTGTTTTCAGCAATTCCCTGTCACTATTAAACTCGCTACGTAGCGTGCTATAATAGTCCTTTTCAGGATCTTCAGCCAATATAGTATCTCCACATGGATAATTGAATACCACCACATCATATCTTTCTACTTTCCCAAAACCCGGCAGGCGATGGTATTTCCATTGCACAGCCTCGGTATATGATTTACCGCCCGTTATAGGCATAGTGTTATGCACCAGCGGCACAGCTATAGGTGTCATAGGTATGCGCGCACCGTAAGACATCTTGCTTACAAACAGGTAATCATTCACCAGCAGGCTTCCTTCCATGGAGCCTGTAGGTATAGTATATGCTTCTATAAAAAATGTGCGTATAAGGGTAGCGGCAACTATTGCAAAGATTAAGGCATCGGTCCATTCTCGTACTACTGACTTTTTCTTCTTGTTAGCTTTATCTTTCTTTTTCCAGAAGGCTAATCGCATAGAGTATTTGATATAAGTGCCAAAAGTAACAACTTCCCGTGCATATTTATTGTTGACAATATGCTGCGCCTGCTTTTTTTAACAATATCCCCCTATTTGTTTCTATATCACGGGGCTTTACTTTAGGTTATTCCCTATCTTAAAAAACTACACGGGAATTAGTTAATTTAGCGCAAGTGAATTGTTATT
>JBQCEX010000078.1:0-3909 GCA_051959855.1 Flavipsychrobacter sp.
GTACTGTAACCTATATGCCTTACATATAGCCACAAAATAAATAGCTAATGATCTGTGTCACTGGTGTTGAACCTTATACATGTTAACTTTGACAAATGTCGTCAGCATACAAAGAGCACTGGGAAAATGTATATGCTACCAAGCAGCCGCATGAGGTAAGCTGGACGCAGGAATTGCCTGCAACATCACTTGACTTTATACGTAGCCTTCATTTGCCAAAATCGGCCAGCATTATAGATATAGGCGGCGGCGATAGCAAGCTGGTGGATAACCTACTGGCAGAAGGCTATACCAACTTAACTGTGCTTGATATATCGGAGAAAGCAATAGAACGAGCAAAGGCAAGGCTGGGCGAAAGGGCTAATGAAGTGACCTGGATAGTAAGCGACATTGTAGATTTTAGGCCTACTACCACTTACGATGTATGGCACGATCGGGCAGCTTTTCACTTCCTGACGACACCTGAGCAAATAGACCGCTATGTTGCACTTGCTAATGACTATGCGGCTCGTTATCTTATAATAGGCACTTTCTCTGACAAGGGACCTAAAAAATGCAGCGGACTAGACATAAAGCAGTACACTGAGGACGAAATGCAAAACAGCTTTGCAGGTAAATTCACCAGGCTCTGCTGCCTGACGGAAGACCATACTACACCTTTTAACACTACGCAGAACTTCCTGTTTTGTAGCTTTGAAAAGGCAAAAAGCTGATACAGGATGCGAAAAGTATATCGCTCGAAAATAGGGACCCTTTACCTGGCGGGGTTATGTATATTGTTGATACCGTTGTTGGCTATGCTCTACCGGGAAGACTATATCAGCACCGGCCTATTGACTTTTGCATTGGTATTCGCTATCTATCTTTACTTTGCTACCTTATATATTATAGAAGGTGACAGGCTGATCGTTACAATTGGCTTCCTGGGCAAGAGGATCATCCCCATAAAAGATATTACCAGTATAAGACCCACCAATAGCTTGCTGAGTGCGGCTGCCTTTTCGGTGAAAGGACGCCTGCAGATAGAGGCAGGAAAAAATAGGATAATAGTCGCGCCCAAAAATCCGGATGCGTTCTGTGCCGATCTAAGGGAAATAAACCCGGAAATAGATATTCCTCTTTTTATGTCAGATAAAAGCTGTTGTGATTAAATTGCAATAGTTTTTCAACACGCAAACAGCATATGGTACAAGCGGCAACTATTACTTTCCTGAAACAACTGGCAAAGAACAATAACAAAGCATGGTTTGATACGCACCGTAAAGAATATGAGACAGCTAAAACTGACTTTGAAAATATCATTGGCAGCTTGCTGCAAAAAATGGCCACATCAATAGATCCTGCATTTGCTGACCAGAAAGCTAAGGATTGCATTTTCCGCATTTATCGCGACGTGCGTTTCTCAAAAGATAAGACTCCTTATAAGGCACATTTCAGCGCAGCTTTCAGTCGCAGTGGCAAGAAGGATATGACCGCAGGATATTACCTGCACCTGGAGCCGGGGAAAGCATTTGCAGGCGGTGGCATATGGATGCCGGAGAATGAGCATCTGAAAAAAATAAGACAGGAGATCGATTATAACTTTGAGGACTTCAAGAAGATCATCAACAATGCGGCCTTCAAAAAAATGTTCAATAAACTGGAAGGAGAACAACTAAAAAAAGCGCCTGTGGGGTATACTGAGGACAATCCTGCGCTGGACTACCTGAAAATGAAAAGCTATATAGTGAGCCATAAGCTTGATGACGCACAGCTTAGCGACAAAGGCTTTATAGCGCAATGTAACAAGGTGTTCTCAACAATGAAGCCATTAGTAGATTTTATCAATAATGCCCTTGATTAGTTAGTTACGGAATACAAGAAAAGCAAACGGTTTATCATGCTGCACTAATTTCTTTCTGCCGGCGGCTTTCGATCTGCGGGTGGAATTATGATATACGTCCATAGTTTCTGAAGCTTCTTCTACACCCTGCTCGTTGTCAATCTTGCTAATCAACGCCATCAACTCATCCACCTTGTGTTCGAAATCGTCATGCCAATGTTGCGCCACTTTTGTTGTCACCAATAACTCACGCGTTTTATGTTTCATAGTCTCTAGTCATTTAGTATTTTTTAATACTATTTTAACAAAAGTAAATTAGTGAAAATTTTTGCTATAACGAATAGCAAAAATAAAATTGTGTACTAGAAACTTACAACTTATTGATTTTTTAATATAAACGTAACGGTATCTTATTAATAGAATTTTGTGAGATATGGGTAGCGGACCTCATACAGCTGTTTCACCTTCTTTAGTATAGTTTCCCGCAGCTGGTCTATGTTTCGACGCTCTGTAGCCGATATAAAAACACATTCGCCGTTAGTAATATGCTCCCATCTTTCTTTCAGCTGCAGCAGCATATCCTGCTTCACTTCGTCGTCCAGCCAGGGGTCAAATACTTTTTCTTCGTATAGGTCCATTTTATTGAAAATGGTGAGAATCGGCTTGTCGAAGGCCCCTATTTCCTGCAGGGTTTTGTTTACCACGCCCATTTGGTCTTCATAGGCCGGGTGAGATATATCGACCACATGCAGCAGGCAATCTGCCTCGCGCACCTCATCCAGGGTGCTCTTAAAGCTCTCTACCAGGTGGTGCGGCAATTTGCGAATGAAACCTACCGTATCGCTGAGCAGAAAAGGTGTTTGCTCATAAACAATTTTGCGTGTGGTGGTATCGAGCGTTGCGAATAATTTATTCTCGGCAAAGACCTCCGATTTGCTTAGCAAGGTCATTAGTGTGCTCTTGCCTACGTTGGTATAACCTACCAATGCTACACGGATGTAGGTACCGCGTTCCTGTCTTTGTGTGCTGGCCTGCTTATCTATTTCCTGCAGGCGCTTGCGCAGCAGGGATATTTTATCCTTTACCAGGCGACGGTCTGTTTCAATTTCTGTTTCACCCGGACCACGAGAACCAATGCCACCACCCTGGCGCTCCAGGTGCTTCCTCATACCACGCAGGCGCGGCAAAATGTACTGATACTGCGCCAGCTCTACCTGCACCTTAGCTTGCGCTGTCTTTGCGCGGCGAGCAAATATGTCCAGTATCAGGTCGCTTCGGTCTATCACTTTTATGCCCAGCGCATCTGAAATATTGCCTATCTGTGAGCCTGTCAGCTCATCATCGAATATGGCGAGGTTGACTCCCTTTGCCTGCACGTATTCCTTTATCTCCTCCAGTTTACCCTTACCTAAGAAAGTCTTGCTGTCCGGATGAGGCAGCTTTTGTACGAATTTCTTCAGTGTTACAGCACCGGCTGTTTCAGCCAGGAAGTTGAGCTCGGTAAGATATTCATTCACCATTGCCTCTGTCTGAGTCTTATAAATAAGACCTACCAGTATGGCCCTTTCTTCACTTATATTTTGTCTTTCTATCAATTTGTATCAGTGTTCTTTACTTATTCCACTAAAAAAACCACCAGGCAAATTGCTGATGGTTTGCATATACAAAATTACATTATTTGCATAATAATTAGAGCAGGCGTTCCTGTTCGCGCAGCCATCGTTCCGGTATTTCATCTTTACTGGCAATGAGGTAATCGTTGTAGGAACATGGTACGTACAATTGATTAGGTAATTTCATCCACCAGCGGTTGGTGCGCTTGCTTTTCAGGAACACAGTATCGTTATCGGTAAAGCTAACATGGAAAGAAATAAACTCATCCCGCTCGGTAAGCCGCGCTTCACTTCTGCGCACCTGGTAGCCATCAATGAAGTACCAGATCATTTGCGAAATGAGGCGGGCCGTCATGCGATGAATATCATTGCGTGTATCGTAGCCATATATACCGAATGAGGTAAGGTTGTTGCTCATACCTGCATAACGCGTGAGCAGGCATGCTTCGTCGCCGGTAAAACCGTTCGGCGAAC
>JBQCEX010000079.1:0-4510 GCA_051959855.1 Flavipsychrobacter sp.
TTTGTCAAATTCAACTCCTTATTATATTGATCAGGATGCTGTGAGTAATTCCGGATTTATTGTTACATCAACTTATAAGCGGACAAGATGGTATGATGGCTCAACCTATGTTTGGTTAGGTAGAAAGAAACAAACAGGAAGAGGGGAGGCAAACAGCGGTCTTGAGTTTGATATGCTGGCGGATAAGCAACCGAATACATAATTCATTTTTCCTGTGCCCTGAACTCAGATTTTATTTCCAACTCTCTGACCCTATAAAACCAGCGCCATGCATAAGCATGGCGTTTTTTTGTGCAGATGATAAAGCTGGAAGCTCCCTGGATGCTTTCGGTAATAATATTGCATATTGATAAAACTAGTATCTCGATTTGTTGGTATTTCAGTTTTTTGCCTCTTGTAACAGTTTTGTTCCTTCCCCACATTTGTATCATAAACATGTAAGATGAAAATAAATTCAGCTAGGCTATTTCAAAAGTGGTATTATTGGTTGCTTATTTTTTGTTATAAAGTATATGGAAATTTAAAGAGGCTGCTTGTAAGCGCCAGAAAGTTTTTTGATAGAGGAAATTGTTCTTCCAGAAATTAGTAGCCATATTGTTCTGCAGTTTAATTCCTGTCTCGCCTGTAGGTCATGAAAAAAATAAACGTTGCAATTGCTGATGATCATGTAATATTTCGTGAGGGATTGTGTGAGATGCTGCCTCAGAAATTTGATAGAATAAATATTTTGATGCAAGCAAATAATGGAAAAGAACTAATTGATAAAATCATAAGTAGTAAAAGGCTTCCAGATATATGCATACTTGATGTTGATATGCCTGTGCTAAATGGTTTGGAGACGTTGATTGAAATCAGAGGGAAATGGCCGAATATTAATTTGTTGATCTTATCATTATACAAAAATGAATTCACTATTTTAAAAATGCTGCAATATGGCGCTAATGGCTATTTGACGAAGGCGTGTAATTATGACGAGGTTTGTAAAGCAATAGCAGATATATGCGAATCAGGTTATTATCATTCTAAGATAGTATCAGATACTTTATTGAATTATCTCAGGAATGAAATGAAGCTAAAGCCGATTCTTGATATCTCTACCAGGGAGCTTGAGTTTTTAGCCTATTGCAGTACAGATATGACATATAAAGAAATTGCTTGTAAAATGAACCTAAGCTTTAGAACCATAGAGGGCTATTATAAATCATTGTCTGCAAAATTAGATATTCACTCAAGGGTTGGCCTGGCAATTTTTTCGATTAATTCCGGTGTGCACAAGCGAAATTTTTGTAACGAATGAAATTGATAAAATAATAATGAACTTCAGTTTTTTAGCAGTATTATTAAATTAATTCGCTTCTTAATTTTGATAATAATAACGGTTGTTTTCAGAAAGATATAATGATAATGATTGATTATTTGTTTTATTGACATTGCAAAAAAGCAAGTAATAGTGTTGCAGATAAATGCTATCCAAAGCAGCGATAATACCGATTGCGCTACTGAAATATGATATGACCCCGTAGGAAGTATTGTATAACAGAGATGCAGCCAATAATGAGGATGCTTTATAAAAGTATTGTAACGCCCGTAAGCGTTTTCCTCGTGAGGTTTATATTCGGATTATCGCTGCCTGTGATAGTTCTCAAAAGGAAAATCTCATTATTTATTAACCTTGCCTGGTTAGAAGGATAACCTGGAAAAGAGTTTATATAAAGAAACAAGCCGCTTATAGCGGCTTGCTATTTGGTGATTGCTAATAAGTGTTTTTACATTGCGTTAGGCTGCAACATGCTTACCCGGTTGCCTTCTGGATCCTGGAAAGAAAGCCAAAGTCCAACGCCCGGTATCATCTGCGGCTCCATAGTGTGCTCGCCAGACTCGTTCATAGAACCAAGTATCTTTCCTCCTCCGGCTTCTACTGCTTTCATCGCACTGTGTATATCCTGTACGGAAATAACAACTGATGGTGCATGTGAAAGTGGATTGTCAGTTTTTTCGTAGAAGCCACCATTAATAGTACCAGGTGTTTTTACCATGCCTTGCTCATCAGTTTCAGCAGTATGGGCTACCACATAATTGCCCATGTCTGCACCAAACTGTTGCATATTCCATCCGAAAGCTGTTTCGTAAAATTTTTTCATGCGCTCTCTGTCAAAGTAGCCCATTTCAAAGTGTACCACAGGATTTTTGCTCATAATTGTATGTGTTTTTATGGTTGATAAATATTTGTAATAAAGTTAAGCTACTATTGATTTGCTTGTATTGTCTTAATTATGATTTAATACAGTACCCCAAGGTATAATTCAGAAAAAAATAATGAAAAAGAAGATTTTTGCCTGAAAGCCTTTACAGGTAATGATTTTGAAAGATTGATGCAGGGTATAATTAGGTATAAATTACTCTTTTTATACCTAATCCAATGTGGAAACACGACAACTGGGCAATGAAGTGCCAATACCGCATATCAATTTAGGGTTTAGCGTGTCGAACAATTTACTTGGCAAAGTTTCCTATTATTTCCGATTTTTTCTGGTGAAGAAAAATATAATATAGGTGGCTATAGTCAACCTTAGCAAGAAATTTCCGGTTGCAAAAAATCTGCAAAACGGAAAAATGATCAGTATATGTCAAAGAGCAATGCAAATAGTGGTGATAATAATCCACTAATTGGCATTAGCAAGTTACATTTGGTAACAAGGTAGTTCCAAATTAAGATATCCACATTCTGCTATTCCAAATAGGTATCAGCTGATCCGCAACCAACAATAACCATAACCTGGCAATGTAATTGTATAAGTGCCATTGCGATTTAAAGTATAACTGGCAGAGCCCGCGAGCACGTAATTGAATATATAGTCGGCTTTTATTTTCGTGCGTTGAGCCTGGTCGCTAAAATTGTGTATTACCAATAGTTGCCTACCATTCCAGCTATAATAGATCGCAAGAACATGCTTATTGCCTGTCTGCACTATTTGCCAATTGCCATAGCTAACTTCCTTGCATTGGCGACGCAGCATAATCATTTTGTGCAGCCAATGTAGTAAGGAAGCGGTGTCGTGTTGCTCGGTGACTACATTTACCTGTTTATAACTATACGGCCCGTTATTGATAATGGGCCGTATAGTAGTAGTATGTTGCGAAAAACCAGCATTCAGGCTGTCTGACCATTGCATTGGAGTACGTACGCTAAGTCGCTCCGGCAGAGAAAGATTGTCGCCCATGCCTATTTCTTCTCCATATCGAATGACTGGAATACTGGGCAATGAAAACAGAAGGCTGTATGCAAGCTGTAGCCTTTTCATGCTTTGTAGCATGGGTGCTATTCTGCGCCGTATGCCGCGATCATATAACTGCATGTATTTTTCCGGACCAAATGCTTTATATACTGTCTCCCGATCATGATTGCTTAATCGTCCTAGGTCAAGCTCATCATGATTGCGCAGAAATTGTGCCCATGCTGCGCTTTTAGGTATATCAGCTGTTTCCTCGACGGCATTTTGCAATGATTCTTTATTGCCTGAAGCAAGGGCGTAAAATAAATACTGGTTGACGTAAAAATTAAACATGACATTTAATTCCTGCCCCTTAGTGCCGAAATACCTGATGTTATCCTTTGGTAAAATATTCGTTTCGCCTAGAAGTACTGGGAATTTTATAAATGAATCGAGTAATGAATGTAATTGGGTCAGTTTTTCAAATTGCTCATCGAAGTGCCTGCCTGTTTTCTGTGGCACTTCTATTAGAAATGGTACGCCATCGAGCCGAAAACCTGAGACACCTTTAGTAGCCCAAAATGTGATAATCTTTTTTACCTCAGCAAATACGGCGGGGTTTTGCATATTCAGGTCGGGCTGAAATTTATAAAATCTGTGATAATAGTATTCGCCAGCGACACTATCATAAGTCCATATTTCTTTTTGCACGCCGGGGAATACCATTCCTTTTTTATAATTGGCCGGTCGCTTTTTAGACCAAACGTACCATGAGTGATAAGGAGAACTGGTACGCCTGCCTGCCTGAAACCAAGGGTGCTTATCTGAAGTATGATTGACAACAAGATCCATTATTATTTTAAAGTGGTGTGCATGCGCTTCTTTGATAAACTCATTAAAGTCATGCATGGTTCCCAATCGTTTATCTATGGAGTAATAATCGGTAATATCATAGCCGTCATCCTGCCAGGGTGACGGCATGACAGGCGATAGCCAGATAACAGATACACCCAAGGAATCCAAATAGTCAAGCTTTTGCATCAGGCCTTTAAAATCACCTATACCATCGTTATTGGCATCTTTATAGACCTTTACATCAACATTATATATAATGGCATCTTTATACCATTCCACATTCACAGAGTCGGCAGGTACAAATCGCTGATGTAACTTGTTTTCGCCTATTTCAAAATTACAAGCTGCAATAAGGATGAAGGCAAATGCAGACGAGAGCGATATGTAAATGTGTTTCACTAATGCGTATCAGGTTTTGTTCAGATATATTCCACGATACAAAA
>JBQCEX010000080.1:0-12616 GCA_051959855.1 Flavipsychrobacter sp.
TGAACCCCTCTTCTGCCAGGCCTTTAACCTGTGTCGCTTTACCCTAACCTGTTAACTTTTTAAGAACTTTCTGTTACCCTTTCGTTACCTCGCGTCCGCTAAGGGAGCGCAAAGTTAGAAGCTTTTTTTCATTCCGCAAAACAATCTTTTAAAAGATTTTCTAGAAGTTATCCACACTCTAAAACCAGAAGAAAACTACTTAAGAACTACCCTCTTTTTTGAAGCGGAGTGCGAAGGTAAGAACCTTTTTAACAACCGCAAAATTTTACAAGAATTTCTTTTTTATTAACCTGTGTTTGCTATACCGTAAGAGCTTGTCCCGTAAAGGGAGTGCAAAGGTAAGCAAAGAAATTTAGCAACAAAGTTTTTTTGAAATTTATTTCTCTGTTATCTGTTAAAAATATTCAAAAGCAAGCGATGCAATAATTCAATAAATTTGATAGACAACTTACAACTCATTACACATGCTGCTACGAAACATTGCACTACTATCATTTGCTGCACTTACCTTTTTATCGGCCTGCCAGGACAGCGAAGAGTCTAATATGGCAGAAATAGCAAGGATACAGGACACTGTATTAAAGCTATATGCTAATACAAGCCAGGTGACAGTAGGTGTAAAGTATCATACAGACTTAAGCGTAGTGATATGGGATGATAAACTCTATAATGGTACCGACCAGGAAAGGCAGCAAAGGGCCAATGAAGTAGGCAATCTTGCATTAACTGTTTTCGGCAAAGACAACAAGCTGGAAAAAGGACGTTTTGCTGTTGTAAAATCAACTGAGAAGAATGCTGTACCTGATGAATCTGTTGAGAAAGGATGTAACATCAATATAGATAGCCTGAAAAAGACAAACGGTAAATAGAGTTATCACCATAAAATTCATTGCTCATGACTGCTGCTCTACGCACTACTCTAATCAGTGTGCTTATTGTTGCTCTTTTTAGCTTAAATGCTTTCGCTGAAAAGGTTGCCAGCATTAACTTTCAATATAGCGAATCACTGATCTTTGTAAGGGTAAAAGTAAATAACAAAACGGGCCTGTTATTTCTTATGGATACAGGCGCTAACACATCCGTGTTAGATAAAAATGCTGCTACTCTTTTAAAAATGCCGGTACTGGAACATGACACCGTAATTGGCACTGCAGGCAAAGAACCCGTAGACTATCTAAAGGTAAAAAGCATATCGGTAGCCAATGTTTCATTAAGCAATATGCGTATTACGCGTCGCGATCTCAGCAAGTTTATTTCACTAAATGGCAAACAGATTGATGGCGTGCTGGGCATGGACTTCCTGAAACATTTTGCAGTAATTATTGACTTTCGAACAAAGAAAATAGCTTTCTCTAAAAGAAGTATAAATGCCGGTAAATACGCTACTATTCCCTTCGAGCTGCATGATGATAATACGCCCATGTTTGAAGCAAGATTTAATGATACATTCAGCACCTATCTACATTACAATAGCGGCGTCAGCATTGATCCTTCGAAAGATGTTTATGTAAATGTTGCACCATCTCAATGGTATGAACTAAAGCGTATCAACAGGCAATTGGCACCACAAAAATACCTTACTGGCAAAGGCGTTGGCGGCAATGTTTATCTGCAGGTAATCAAGATTGAGCGACTCAATTTTCGGAACCTGTTAATAAAAGATCCATTAATGATCGTGCAGCCGGAAGAAGGATACTTTCAAGAGAAAAACGCTATTGGTTTTTTTGGCAATAACCTTTTTGAAAAATGCCATAAAGTAACCATTGACTTTATCAATAAACAGGTGATAATCAATACTATAAAGAAAACCGGGAAGCTACAGGCAATAGCAAAGAAATAGTAATAATTATTTCAGGCATGAATTTTTAAACCATCTTGGTTTAAAAGTATCTAACCCACTTCTATCCATGCCCATGAATACAAAACTGTTACTTCTTTTAAGCTTATTTCTCCTCTCTGTTTATACATCTTTTGCACAAACGCATAGTGTTAGCGGAACCATTATTGATGCCAATGATGGCAGCACTTTAATAGGTGTAAATGCTGTATTGATACCGATACTGGACACGAATAACAAATTAGGAACTGTGACCGATGCTGATGGTAATTTCAGAATAGACAATGTCGCAGCCGGCCGTTACACATTTAAAACCCTGTATGTTGGCTATAAAACCACCATCCAAACAGTGACTGTTACGGATAATGATGTGTCGTTGGGAACCATGAAGATGAGCGTTGGCGGAAACGAACTGAAGACAGTTACCGTAACTGGCAAACAGATACGCGCAGAGCAAATGGGTGACACTACTTCCTTTAGAGCTGATGCCTACAAAACCAATCCCGACGCTACCGCCGAGGACCTGGTAACAAAGATGCCTGGAGTGACCTCAGATAATTCGGGCGTAAAAGTTAACGGCGAAGATATAAAGCAGGTATATGTAGATGGTAAACCTTTCTTCGGTGGGGACGATCCTACCCTTGCATTAAAAAATCTTCCGGCAGAGGTAATAGACAAGGTGCAGTTTTTTGACAAAGCCAGCGATCAGTCACAATTTACAGGCTTTGACGATGGCCAGTCGCAAAAGACAATGAACATTATCACAAAGAGGAATAAAAGCGAAGGGCAATTCGGCAAGATATATGGCGGTATAGGCACAGATGGCACTAATACACGCTATTCAGCTGGCGGTAACCTTAATATCTTCAACGGTGATAGGCGCATCTCCATTATTGAGCTTTCTAATAATGTAAACCAGCAAAACTTTAGTTCGCAGGACATACTCGGTGTCAGTGGTGGTGGCGGAGGCCGCGGTGGTATGGGGGGTGGTCGTGGCTTTGGAGGTGGTGGAACTGGTGGAGGTGGTGCAGCCAGCAACTTCCTGGTAGGGCAACAAGGCGGTATTACCACTACCCATTCTGTTGGCTTAAACTATAGCGACAACTGGGGCAAAAAAATAAAAGTGATGGGTAGCTATTTTTTCAACTCAACTGATAACATAAATAATACACAACTTACCCGCGATTATTTCACTACCGATAACACTCAGCCCCATTTGGTGTATAATGAAAACAACCATGCGGAAACGAAGAATCTAAATCATCGCTTTGCCTTCCGATTTGAATATGCTATTGACTCAAACAACGCCCTGATCATTACGCCCAAAGTCAGCGTACAGCAGAACAACGCAACCACAGGACTGACAGGCATTAATACGGTTAGCGGCATTCAGACAGGCTATACGCAAAGCAATACGATGGCCAATAATAATGGCTATAGCTTTTCAAATAACCTCCTGTTTCAGCACAAATTCCACAAGAAGGGCAGAACGGTATCGCTAAATGTTTATACCGCACAGAATGAAAAAACAGGTGACGGTTCATATACATCTTTCAGCGAAGTAGACACAGGCAACACATCATTAGACCAGCACTACACTTTATACAATAATGGCTTTACTGTATCACCAAGCGTAAATTATACCGAGCCTATCGGCAAGCATAGCCAGCTGATGGCAAGCTATAATCCCTCCTATACCAAAGGCCTTGCGGACAAAGAATCAAGCGATGTGGACCCTACTACAGGTGAGATCATTAAATTGGATTCTCTTTTATCTAATAGATATACGAACACATATTTTACCCAACGTGGAGGCCTCAATTACCGCCTCAGCAATAAGCAATATAACTTCATGGCTGGTGCCAATGTACAATATGCTACGCTTAATGGTGACCAAACCTACCCATACCCCTTTACTCTTAGTCGTACGTTTACTAATGTATTGCCTATTGCCATGTTCAATTATCGCTTCAATAGTGGCAAAAACCTGCGCATTATGTATCGCACTAACACGACGGCCCCGGGCATTACCCAGCTACAGAATGTATTAGACATAAGCAATCCTCTTCTCTTGAGAACAGGTAACCCACTATTGAAACAGGACTATGAGCATACGCTCATCATGCGTTATGGTCTTACAAAAGCACAACGTGCGCATAGCTTCTTCGTCTTTCTATATGCTAATGCCATTCAGAATTATATAAGTAATGCAACCATTATTCCTGATTCCACCACTACTGTAAATGTTTCAGGTACATCATATAAGATTTCAAAGGGCAGTCAGCTTTCCTATCCGGTCAATCTTAATGGTTATTGGAACACCAGGGCGTTTGCCACTTATGGCCTGCCGCTGGATATCATAAAGAGTAATTTAAACTTCAATGGTGGTTTTTCTTTTATGAGACAACCGGCGCTGGTTAATAATATTCTCAACTACTCCAATAATTATGTTCCTGGTGCAGGCGTGGTACTAAGCAGCAATGTTAGCGAAGATCTGGATTTTACTCTATCCTACTCCGCTAACTATAATGTTGTGCGAAATACTATTCAAACACAGGCCGACCAGGATTACTTTAGCCACATTGCATCGTTTAAGATCAATTATATCTTCCTCAATAATTTCGTGATCAATACCAATATCACCAACACCTACTTCACTGGCCTTGCTAATACGCCTGCTGAAAATTATTTCCTTTGGAATGCCTATGTTGCTTACAAATTCCTGAAAAATCGTTCGCTGGAGGCAAGATTAAGTGTATTCGATATATTGGATCAGAATAAAAGCATCAGCCGTACTGTAACAGAAACTTACCTTGAGAATAGTACAACACAGGTACTGCAACAATACTTTATGTTCACGCTTACTTATACATTGAGAAACTTCAAAGGCACCATGCCGCAACAAGAAAACAGATTTGAGGCTCCACCTGGTGCGCCCATGATGCACAACCGTCCGCATCCGGACGACAGCAATCATTAAACTACGCTTGCGGGAATGGTTTGCTGTTCTGTTAAAATACCTTTTTCCTTTAGCAGGCAAAGCAGGTGCTTTACCTCTTCAGGCTTGTGCGTACCTAAAAGTATCTTTTTACCACCCTTCAGTTGCAACTGCACGCCATACTTACCACCCACGGTATAGGCCCAGCCATACATTTTACCGCCATATTTCAGGCCCCAGCCCATAAACTCTTTCATGGCACTGTACTCGCGCACATATACTCTATCCACATCGTCCCAGCCCGTCATCCTTCCCTTCAGCTCAAATGGCCTGAAAGAACAGTAAATGCCTTGCATGGTGATCTTTGTTTTCATCACTATGGAAAATATAAGTAATGCTATGCCTACAGGTATAACGGTAAGACAAAGCAATACAAGTGATGAAACCGGCTTACTGCCAAATGGAATATGAAAAACGGTTTGCTGTATTATTCCCCAGATGAAAGTCCCTATAATTACTATCAATATAATCCACGCCCACCACAGCCTGAAACGTTGCCTTTCAAAGAACTCAATACTGTTATTGTTGTTAGCCACCTGGTTATATTGCTGGATTGTTACAAATATAATCAAGTGCGTCTGCAAACAAAAACAGCCATTGCTTATAACAATGGCTGTTTCATAATTTATTACTTAATATATTATTGCTGCTTTGAAAGCATATTCTTAGCTTCTATGCTCAGGGTAGCATGTGGTACTGCACGCAGACGTGCTTTGTCTATCAGCTTACCAGTTACGCGGCATATGCCATATGTTTTATTTTCTATACGTATCAGCGCCTTTTCCAGGTGGTTGATGAATTGTATCTGGCGGCTGGCTAGCTGTGCAAGTTGCTCACGCTCCATAGCGCCGCTGCCATCTTCCATATTCATATAGCGGTTTTCTGTATCTTCAGTACCTGCTTCATCCTTACGAGTAATGAGGCCCTGCAGGTAAACAAGTTCTCTGCGTGCCGCATCCAGGCGGTTAGTTATCAGTTCTTTAAATTCATTCAGCTCTTCGTCACTATAACGATAAACAGGTCCTTGTTGTTCTTCAGGCTGGTCAAGTATAGATCTGTTATAGTCAGGCTGGTAGTTGATCATTGTCTTACCCGGGTTACCTGCACCCTTCGATTTATTTTCCAGCTTGCGGTGTGCTATTATCACATTTGGTTTTTTCTCAGCACCGTTACGCGATTCTATTGGTCTGGTTACGTTAGGCTTCACCGGAGCCACAACTCCTTTAGTAGTTGTTATTATCTTGGTAGCAGTTCCTTTTACTGAGTGTTGCTTTTTAGCCACACGTTCAGGCGCAGTTGCCTTCTTAGGTTCAGGTTTAGCCGCCGCTACTACCGGCTTCTTTGCAGGTGCCTGCGCGGGTTTTGCAGCGGCAGGTGCTGCCTTTTTAGCTACTATTGTTTCTTTTTTCGGCGCTTCCTTCTTTGCTACGGGTTTTGCCGGTGTACTACTTTTCTTTGCGGCCGGGGTTACAGCCTTTTTAGCTGGCGCCGCTTTTTTTGCAGGCGCTGCTTTCTTAGCAGGTACAGTCTTACTATTGCTTTTAGTCACAGTCTTCTTATTGTTTGTGCTTTTTGCTACCTTCTTTGCAGGTGCAGCCTTTTTGACAGTTTTTGCTTTGGGTGCTGGTGCCGCCTTTTTCACGGGCGCCGCTTTTTTCGCACTCTTCACAGGCGCTGCTTTGGCTTGCTTTGCTGGGGCAGCCTTAGCTTTTGTTACGGAATTCTTTTTACCAATATCCTTCTTCTTATTGGGCACGGCTTTCTTGGCCGGCGCAGCCTTCTTAGCTACAGGTTTTGAAGCTTTTACAGTTTTAGATGGCTTGGCAGCCGGTTTCTTTTTCGTAGCCATGACCTTTAAGAATTTTTAGATATTAACACTTTAAGAGTTTTCTCATTCACTTCAATTTCAGTTCCATTTACTATTGAAGGAACAATATTTATATTATCTGCCAAAATTTCGGCGCAAATATAATCACTATAATTTATAATTGCAGATTTTAATGGTTGATAATCTTCAATTTCTACTAATATACGGTCTGTTAGTTCAAATCCACTCTCTTTACGTATTTTTTGTATACGATTAACGAGTTCCCTGGCGTTACCTTCATCCTGCAGTTCAGGTGTAACGGTAATATCCAGGGCTACTGTCAGGTTGTCTTTGTTAGCCACGCTCCAGCCCGGTATATCTTCTGCTATTATATCCACATCGCCTATTGCTATCGCCACAGGTTCGCCACCCACCGTTAGCATATAGCTTTTTTCCTTCTCTAAAGTGCTGATCTCATGCTGCCCCATTTTTCCTATTTCGGCAGCTACATCCTTCATTTTGGCTCCCATACGGGCACCCAATGCCTTAAAGTTTGGCTTTAGCTTCTTCTTTATAAATCCTTCTGTTTCAGTCAGATATTCTATTGACTTTACATTCACCTCATTCTTTATCAACTCTTCCACTTTCTGTATCTGTTCCTGCATGTGCGCATCCAGTACCGGTATTAGTATCTTCTGCAGGGGCTGCCGTACCTTTAGGTTTACCTTCTTGCGTATAGACAACACTAAAGACGATATATCCTGTGCCAAATGCATCCTTTCCTCCAAGTCCTTGTTCACTATATTCTCGTCCGCAATCGGGAAGTAAGCCAGGTGAACAGACGGCGCAGCATTCCTTTTAGTTATGCCATTCAGGTTTGTATAGAGCCAATCTGCAAAGAAAGGCGCTATAGGTGCCATCAATAACGCTATGGTTTCCAAGCATTCATATAAAGTCTGGTAGGCTGCTATCTTATCATGTTCATACTCACCCTTCCAGAAACGGCGGCGGCACAGGCGCACATACCAGTTACTCAGTTGCTCATCCAGGAAGTATTCTATGGCCCTGCCCGCCTGGGTAGGCTCATAGTCATCCATCATCCTGTTCACATCCTGCACCAGCGATTGCAATGCAGAAAGTATCCACCTGTCTATTTCCGGGCGCTGCTTCAATGGTATGTATTTCTCCTTAAAGGTGAAACCATCCACATTAGCATACAGCGCAAAGAACTGGTAGGTGTTATACAGAGTTCCAAAATACTTCCGTTGAACCTCTTTAATTCCTTCTAAATCAAACCGTAAGCTATCCCAAGGCGCTGCATTGGTTATCAGGTACCAGCGGGTAGCATCAGCACTGTATTTCTCCAGCGTTTCAAACGGGTCTATCACATTGCCTACGCGCTTACTCATCTTATTGCCGTTCTTGTCCAGCACCAGGCCATTACTTACCACGGTCTTATAAGCAACAGAATCAAACAGCATTACGCCCAGCGCGTGCAGCGTATAGAACCAGCCTCTCGTTTGGTCCACCCCCTCTGCTATAAAGTCAGCCGGGAAGTTATTACGGATATCTTTCTTATGATGAGCCTCAAACGGATAGTGCAATTGCGCATATGGCATTGCCCCGCTGTCAAACCATACATCTATCAGGTCCGGCTCGCGGGTCATGGCCTTGCCGCTGTCGCTCACCAGCACTATCTGGTCCACATACGGCTTATGCAGGTCCAGCTTGTCCCTGTCTATGAATTGGTTCAGACCCAGCTGCTTGTCAGCCTTCTTTACTTCCTCCTGCAGTTCGTCTATGCTGCCTATGCACTTTACTTCGCTTCCATCCTCGCTTATCCATACAGGTAGCGGTGTGCCCCAGTAGCGACTGCGACTCAGGTTCCAGTCCACCATGTTCTCCAGCCAATTGCCAAAACGCCCCTCGCCGGTAGCCTTTGGCTTCCAGTTGATGGTCTTGTTCAGCTCTATCATCCTGTCCTTTACTGCCGTGGTGCGTATAAACCAGGCATCCAGCGGATAGTAGATCACCGGTTTATCTGTACGCCAGCAGTGCGGATAGCTGTGTTCATATTTCTCCACCTTAAAGGCCCTGCCCTCCAGCTTTAGCTTCACAGCTATGTCCACATCCACATCCTTATAGTCAGGGTCGTCTTTATAATTTTTCACATACCTGCCGCTGAACTCGCCCATATAGTCTATGAACTTGCCCTCTTTATCCACCATCGTCAGTATGCCTATATTATTCTTTTTCCCTACGCGATAGTCATCTGCCCCAAAGGCCGGTGCCGTATGCACTATACCCGTACCGTCCTCGGTAGTCACGAAATCGCCCAGTATCACACGCCATGGGTCACCGCCGGCTACTTCACGGGTATTGCCTTCGGTTGGCAGCAGTTGTTCATAGCGGCAGCCTTCCAGGTCTTTACCTTTAAAGGTAGCCACTACCTGCCAGGGCAGCACTTTATTTTCTGCTGTATATGATTCAAAATCAGCGTTTTCCCCTTCCAGCTTAAAGTATTTGTTCAGCAGCGCTTTAGCCAGTATTACATTGGTTGGCTGGTGCGTATAGGGGTTATATGTCTTTACCAGTACATAGTCTATATGTTCCCCTACGGTCAGGCCGCAGTTGCTTGGCAGCGTCCATGGCGTGGTCGTCCAGGCCATCAGGTACACCCCGTCAGCTTGATGAGTGCCACCGTTCCATGCCTGCTTACCCTGTTCCAATAGCTGGGCTGCAAAATGATGCACCCCACCTTCAGCGGTTAGTTCCTGTGTCAGCTTGAACATGGCCACCACCGTAGTGTCCTTCACATCTTTATAGGTACCTGGCTGGTTCAGCTCATGACTGCTGAGCCCTGTACCCGCAGCCGGCGAGTATGGCTGTATGCTCACACTTTTGTACAGCAGGTTTTTCTGATACAACTGCTTCAGCGCCCACCACAGTGTTTCTATATAATTATTGTCGAAGGTGATGTAGGGATCGCCCATGTCCACCCAGTAACCCATCTTCTCCGTTATCTCTTCCCATTTGTGCTTGTAGCGCATTACCGCCTCGCGGCACTTCTGGTTATATTCCTCTACGCTTATCTTTTTGCCAATGTCCTCCTTCGTTATGCCCAGTTCTTTTTCCACACCCAGTTCCACCGGCAGTCCATGAGTATCCCAGCCGGCTTTGCGCTTCACCTGGTAACCCTGCATTGTCTTGTAGCGACAAATAATATCCTTCAGCGTACGGGAAATGACATGGTGAATACCCGGCATCCCGTTGGCGCTTGGGGGACCCTCATAAAATACGAAAGGCGTTTCCCCGTCCCTTTGGGATACGCTCTTTTCAAAAACCTTGTTCTCCTTCCATCCGCGCAGTACATCCTGCTCTATGGAGGGCATATTCAATTGCTTATATTCCTTGTATTTGTCCATGTTTCGGGTAAAAGGGTCAGCGCCCAAATGCAGAAAACGCGCTTAAAGCCTCATTTTCAACAATACACACTACACCCAAAGCTAAAAATAAGGCGCAAAGGTAGGAAATTTAATATTACACCTGTGCATAACATGGGGAAACTTAACAGGGCGTTGGGAGCGCCATACCCTCCCAGCCTCCCTAAAGGGAGGAGTGTATATTTTCCCCGCAGATCTTCGCAGACGCATCATTTTCTCCATGCGCAGATGTTCGCTGAAGGGGCAAATGTGACATTTTACCAGAAATTTTTCTGTGGGACATTTTCTGAAGGGGGATGGCTTGAAAGGCTTGCGGCTACTGTGTTATGATATTTTTAGTAAAAGTAACATTGATGGGCAAAACTACGCAAAAAGGTTACAAAATGTCGCATTTGGAAAAGTGCAAAGTAAAAAGCGCTTAGTAAAAAGGCCAATAGTATAGAGGGTTTACAGTATGTCAAAGAGCGGTGCCTAATTAGCTGATGTGACAAGCTGATTGGCTAATGGCAAGGTACGATTGTGGAGGTGGTGAGTCCAAATAAACTTGTCCACAATATTTTAATTTAAAATGAAAGTAAAAATTTAAAAGTGATGGCGTTACACATTGTTGCGAGGTTGAATTGTAACTTATTTTGCCTACCGGCAATATTTGGGAGAAAAATATCTAGCTAGTCAATTGAATAAAATCTGGGCTATTAACCAGCGCCACCTCAAGAATATATTTAAAATGATTATACCCATAAGCCAACATATTTAGATGGGCATTTTGAATAACATCATTAATGATAACAGATAGCGACAAATTTCTCCTATTAGTTTTAATAGAGGTCATTAATTCAGAAACATAACTTTCTGCTGCTTTGCTTTTCATTCTATCTAATAAATGCAGAGAATCATAATGGTTATTTATCACAGCAAATAAATCTGCATCGATACCATTTCTATTTTCAATGCTAAAAGAGAAGTCGATACTACTTCCATCCGGCACAACGGTTGCGAATAAATATTGCTCACGTGGAAGACTATCAAGATATAAATTTAAAAAGCGCCTATGCGCGCCATTCATGAATCGAGAACTTTTGTAACCATTACATTCTGAGCACGATGGAAATAAATTATGCGCATTAATTGCAAATTCAGGAAATTTTGCTTGACCCAAAATATGATCGAAAGTATTTACTGAATTTATAGTACAATTTTGACATGTGGTAGTTATTTTATGAATTTGTGCTGAATTAATGGCCTTTTTTATATCTCTAACAATTTTGCTTTGATAGGCATAAAGATCTTGTAATGCATCAGCAACAGGATTGTAAATAGAATTAGGCAATAATAATTCCAATTCATTATTTAGACATGCTATTTGAAAATCTTGATACGAAGCATCTATTGAAGTTGCATAGGTCTCAAGCTTTCCTTTTAAATCTTTATCATTTTTATTTTCAATAGCTTGGAGGTACGCTTCAAAACATGATCCTGGGTATGATCTAAGGTTCATCATGATACTTACGAGAGATTAAACTTCTTAAGTAAAGAATTACATTCAAACTGACAGGAATTTGGTCATCTTTTATTAGACCAATGATTTTGTCGAATTCATAACCTTTGTTTACCAAATTTTCAATTATCTGCAAATAGTGTCTATTTACGTCTCTGTTACCAAAAATATCTTCAGTAATCACAGTAAGATTTTCACCAAATGAATCCTGATTTAATTTAGATATTTCTAAATCACTATTGTCTCTTTTTAATACATATACATCTTTCGCGGACAATTCACGAACAATAAGAGGTGAATGAGTTGCAATAACGCAAAAAGATCTGAATGATGAAACCAATTCAAAAAGGGAACTCATTAAAGAACTTATGGCATTAGGATGTAAATGGGTTTCTGGTTCATCGTATAAAATAAGAGAATCATATCTAATTTCACTAATAATTTTTGTCATTATAAATATTAGAATACTTTCTCCTGAACTAAAATGACTTTTTATAGAATTGAAATTTTTCTCGCTAAACTTCACCATTGAAAATGGTAAATCTTCATTATGATCGGGAAAAATTAGCGTTAGGTCGCTTTCTGAAAGAAAGTTCTTAAGTATTTTAAACCATCTGTCAGTTAAATCTCTTTCCTTAATTTTATTAGCTGATTGAAAAAAATCTTCGATCTGCTCTTGCTCACTTTTTATTAAGCCATCCGCTTTTTTTAATCCACAATAAATATAATTGAACGCTACATTTGACTCTGGCACAGAAAATCTATCAAAGACGCTATACGACACCGTAAAGTACTTGCCGAAGGATGGTAATTTGTCGGAATTATTATTTAAAATCTGTTTTGAAAATTTGTTAATTAAATCTGATAAAATGCTTGTTTTTCCAGTTCCATTTTTCCCAATTAATGCAATAATTCTATGTGGTATCTCTGTGTTATATTCGAAATCAAAATAAAGGTTTGACAAATTCTCCGCATATGGAGGCTTAAACGAAAAATTAAATTTGAAATAGTTAGTTAAATTGCTACCTTCCAA
>JBQCEX010000081.1:0-8524 GCA_051959855.1 Flavipsychrobacter sp.
AGTATTAGTTGACTTCGCTCTGGAAGCAAAGTGCTACCACTATTCAAATTCAGTTTCTGTAAGAGAACTTTCCCGACTGATTTCTCGACTTCGGCATAGACAATTTGGTATAATTGTCACTACATCTTATGTAGCTCAGCAAGCATATATGGAAATAAAGGAGGATGAACATCCTATCATAATTATCTCAGCACGAGATATTGTTAAAGTTTTAAAAGATGCAGGCTATGCAAAAAAGGACTATTTGCTATCGTGGCTTAGGTCTATCGTCTAATTTTTCAACCAGGTAATGATGGATTGCATAATTGTAGTGAATAGATTTTTCTTTAGTTCGCATTCATATATTTCTATAACCAGCCATCCCATATTTTTTAGGAGTAATTTATTCTTCACGTCATTTTGTTTGCTCCTGTTAATCTTATCCAGCCACCATTCAGTTCTTGTGCTTGGGATTACATAATATTTACATCCTTCATGGCCATGCCAAAAGCAACCATGAATGAATATTACGGTCTTATATTTAGGGAGGACAATATCTGGCTTTCCAGGCAATTCCTTAGCGTGCAAGCGGTATCGAAAACCACGCGCATGAAGGAATTTGCGGACTAACATTTCGGGCTTTGTGTCTTTACCCCTAATCTGGCTCATATTATAACTCCGCGTTGCCTTATCATGCACATCTGCCATAATGTAAAGTTAGGAACGTATCAGAAGTAAAATACTTGCCTTTAACCTTTGTGGATATCTTCTTTTGGAACCCCCTCCCTCCGTTTCGTATCTTCACAATGCAGCAATTCGGTCTCCCAGGCCGCTAACTGCTGCCCGCTCTTTGACACGCCTGTAAACCCACTTTTAAGAGAAACAAATTCCTGTGCACATACCTATGCGGCATTTTGTAACATTTTTGCCCTTTTCGGCAGTCAGTTTTCAAATTGTAAAATTTAAAATGCGACATTTTGTAACATTTTGGGTAGTTTTTGGGTAGCAATGTTACTTTTACTATTATCATCATAACTCAGTAGCAGCAAGCATTTCAGCCCACTTATCACCCCAAAACCTCCCAAAACAAAAAATCTCCCAATAATGGGACATTTGCCCTTTTCTCTCCCGCTCCCTTCCCCGCTCCTCCTGTCTCCCCTCCGCTCCCGCTCACTTTCTCGCTCCTCCTGTCTCCCTTCGCTCCCCGCTCTGTTTCCCGCCCTCCATATCAGCCTATGGAACTTTTTGGAAATAGCAGGCATAGGGTTAACTTTGCGCATTCTTTTAAAAATCCTTGATTTTTTGTCTTTATGAATTTGTTTTCTCTTCAAAACCAGGAATTTACTCATCGTCATATAGGACCGGACGAGCATGAGACACATGAAATGCTGAGCGTGATAGGTGTGGCTGACATGGAAGAACTGATAGGCCGAACGGTGCCTAAGTCCATCCGTATGGGCCACGACCTGAAGCTGCCTGCTGCTATGAGTGAAGCTGCGTACCTGCAGATGGTGAAAGAGATATCGCTGAAGAACAAGGTATATAAGACTTATATAGGCCAGGGCTACTACGATACGCATACGCCCAGCGTGATACTGCGCAACATATTTGAAAACCCGGGATGGTACACACAGTACACACCGTACCAGGCCGAGATAAGCCAGGGCCGCCTGGAAAGCCTGCTGAACTTCCAGACCATGGTGAGTGACCTGACAGCGCTGCCGCTGTGCAACGCATCGCTGCTGGATGAGGCTACGGCTGCTGCTGAGGCAATGGCCATGTTCTACCACACACTGAACAAGGATAGCGATAACCCAACAAAGCCAAAGTTCTTTGTAGATAACGACGTTTTTCCGCAGACAGTGGACGTGGTAATGACACGCGCCCTGCCTATAGGTGCTGAAGTGGTGATGGGCGACTATCGCACGGCCAACATTGACGACACTTACTTTGGCGCGCTGCTGCAATACCCTAACGATAAGGGCAGTGTAGAAGACTATCGCGGCTTTATAGAACAAGTACACAATGCTGGCGCATACGTGGCTATGGGCACAGACCTGCTGGCGCTAACGCTGCTGACCGCACCGGGTGAGCTGGGAGCTGATGTGGCCTTTGGCTCGGCACAGCGCTTTGGTGTGCCACTGGGCTATGGTGGTCCGCACGCAGCATTCTTTGCTACCAAGGACGACTTCAAACGCCAGATACCGGGCCGCATCATAGGCATCAGCATAGATGCCAACGGGAACCGCGCACTGCGCATGGCGCTGCAGACACGCGAGCAGCACATAAAACGCGAGAAGGCTACCTCTAACATATGTACCGCACAGGCACTGCTGGCCAATATGGCTGCTATGTATGCCGTGTATCATGGCCCTAAGGGACTGAAGACCATAGCCAAGCGCGTGGCCCTGCTGGCGCAGACGCTGGCCGACGGCATAGCACAGAGCAGCGGCAACAAGGTGGTGTACCAACACTTCTTTGATACGCTGATGGTGGAAGTGGCAAATGCTGCCACGGTGAAGAAAGCTGCCGAAGCTGCTGAAATAAACTTCCGCTACCACGACGATAAGCACATAGGCATAGCGCTGGACGAAACTACCACGCAGGCCGATGTGGAAGCCATACTGAAAGTGCTGGGCGCAACTGCCAAGCCAAACTACGACCAGGACACGCTGCACACCATACCAACTGCACTGGTGCGCACCAGCGAATACCTGATGCAACAGGTGTTTAACAGTCACCACAGCGAGACGAAGATGATGCGCTATATAAAGATGCTGGAAAATAAGGACCTGAGCCTGAACACCAGCATGATATCGCTGGGATCGTGCACGATGAAGCTGAACGCTGCAAGTGAAATGATGCCGCTGAGCTGGGCACACTGGAGCAAGATGCACCCCTTTGCACCCAAAGACCAGGCAGCCGGCTACATACAGATGGCTGAAGAACTGAGCCAGTACCTGTGCGAGATAACTGCATTTGATGCCTGCAGCCTGCAGCCAAACAGCGGCGCGCAGGGCGAATATGCGGGCCTGCTGACCATACGCAACTATCATGAAAGCCGTGGTGAAGGACACCGTAACGTGATGCTGATACCTATATCTGCTCACGGTACCAATCCTGCATCAGCCGTAATGGCGGGCTACAAGGTGGTGGTAGTGAAAGCGTTGGAAAATGGCTATGTGGATGTAGAAGACCTGAAAGCAAAAGCAACGCAACATGCCGACAAGCTGGCGGGTATCATGATCACTTACCCATCAACCTACGGTGTGTATGAAGAAAGCATTAAAGACATAACCCAGATAGTGCACCAGCACGGCGGGCAGGTGTACATGGACGGCGCGAACATGAATGCCCAGGTAGGCTTAACAGCACCGGGCCTGATAGGCGCTGATGTTTGTCACCTGAACCTGCACAAGACATTTGCTATACCACACGGTGGTGGTGGCCCGGGCATGGGCCCTATATGTGTGGCTAAGCACCTGGCACCATACCTGCCTGGCCATGTGGTGAACAGCGATGGCAGCAAGCAGCCTGCACATGCGGTATCAGCCGCGCCATATGGCTCTGCAAGCATACTGCTGATATCATACGCATACATACGCATGTTGGGCCCTGTGGGCTGCAGGAAAGCAACTGAATATGCCATACTGAATGCTAACTACATGCGTGCAAGACTGAAGAACGACTTCGATATACTGTACACCGGCAGCGGTGGTACCTGCGCACACGAGTTCATAGTAGATCTGCGTCCGTTCAAGAAATCGGCTGAGATAGAAGCTGAGGATGTGGCTAAGCGTTTGATAGATTACGGTTTCCATGCGCCTACCATGAGCTTCCCGGTTGCGGGTACTATTATGATAGAACCTACTGAAAGTGAAGACAAAGGTGAGCTGGACCGCTTCTGTGATGCCCTGCTGGGCATACGCGAAGAGATACGCGCTGTAGAAGAAGGCCGCGCTGACAAGCAGGACAACCCGCTGAAGAATGCGCCGCATACACAGTTTGTAATAACTGCTGATGAATGGAAACATGCCTACAGCAGGCAAACTGCAGCCTACCCGCTGGAATGGGTGAAGGCAAACAAATTCTGGCCATCAGTAGCGCGTGTAAACAACACCTACGGCGATCGCAACCTGATATGCACCTGCGAACCTACAGAGGCATATATGGAAGCTGAAGCATAATAGTAATGACGAACTAAACTAACATAGATAAGCCCGGGAGATTTTCCGGGCTTATTGATTTATTTGAAAAGCGTTTCGATTATTTTTTGCGCTCTACCTCTTCTATCAGGTCGCTTACTGCCAGTATCAGCTCATAGGGCAGCTTTAGTCCTTCTTCGGGCACCATATCATAACGGCCCAGCTGCGACCAGGCCATATGAAAGCGTGGGAAACCCTTGATATTCACTTCGTAGTACATACCGTCGGTATGCATTTCAGGAACAATAACTGCCAGCATCATTCTGCCATCAACCGATATCCGTTTCGAAAAATTGCGCGCCATAAGAGCAAA
The DNA here is from genome assembly GCA_051959855.1 of Flavipsychrobacter sp. Taxonomy (GTDB): domain Bacteria; phylum Bacteroidota; class Bacteroidia; order Chitinophagales; family Chitinophagaceae; genus SZAS-30. The sequence continues at coordinate 4,498 of JBQCEX010000081.1, forward strand.
AATAAGGCTATGGCAGGATTGTAACGAATGTGTAAAAAATGCTGTTCATTAAAATTTAACCAACCTTTTAGTAAAATAACTCGTCTATTAAAGCGTTATGTTATTCACTAACAGTATCTTTGCTAAACTATTATTCTCTCATAAAATTGCCCTGTCATGAACCTAGGAGTAGCAATAAAGTCGATAAGGAAGAAGCTGAACATCACACAGTTCGACCTGGCTGAAAAATGCAACATTTCTCAAACTTCCCTCTCTCAAATCGAGACCGGCCTTAAAAGACCCAGCAGCAAGACGCTGAAAAAAATATGCGATGTGCTGGACGTTCCGGAATCTGTAGTATATATACTTGCTATGCAGGAAACTGATGTTCCGAGCAGCAAAGCAGGCATATATAACATGCTCTTCCCTTCTATTAAAAGCCTTGCTTTGCAAATAGTAGGCAATGAGTACATGGAGCCTGTATTGAGCCGCAGAGTGGAAAGTGCAGTAGCCTGATCTGTTTTAGAACAGGCTACTGATTTCAATGGTTATAATACTTCAACCTGATTGCGCAACAGGTCGCTAAATTCGTCTCTCTTCCTGATAAGGTGTGCCTGGCCATCTTTTACCAATACTTCGGCCGGTTTGAAACGTGAATTGAAATTACTGCTCATTTCAAAGCCGTAAGCACCTGCGTTATGGAACAATAAGTAATCACCTTCACGCACTTCGTTCAGCACGCGGTCCCAGGCAAAGGTGTCCGTCTCGCAGATATTACCTACTACGGTATAGATTCGTTCGGCACCATTAGGATTAGAAATGTTAGTGATGCGGTGGTATGCATCATAGAACATAGGGCGTATTAAGTGATTAAAGCCTGAGTTAACGCCTACGAAAACAGTAGCGGTCGTTTGTTTTATAACGTTGGCTTTCACTACAAAGGAACCAGCTTCGCTTACCAGGTATTTGCCCGGCTCAAACCATATCTCAAGTGTTCTGTTGTATTCCGCTTCAAATTGTTTCATAGCTTCGGTGAGCTTTGCACCAAGGCTGAAGACATCCGTTTCAGGATCGCCGTCTTTGTATGGCACTTTAAATCCGCTACCCAGGTCAATAAATTCAAGTGAAGGGAAATTCCTGGCCATATCGAACATGATATCCAGCGCCTGCAAGAATACGTTAACGTCCTTTATCTCGCTACCTGTATGCATGTGCAAGCCCTGAACGTGGAGCTTGGTCGTCTTAACTACGCGTTCTATATGGCGCATCTGGTGTATGGAAATGCCAAACTTGCTGTCTATATGGCCGGTTGAAATCTTATAGTTACCACCGGCTTCAATATGCGGATTGATACGGATACAAACAGGATAGCCGCTGCCGAAACGATTGCCGAATTGTTCGAGAATGGAAATATTGTCGATATTGATGTTCACGCCCAATTGCTGTGCATCGAGTATCTCTGCAAAATCAACACAGTTGGGGGTGAATAGTATTTGCTTTGGTTCGAAGCCTGCTTTCAGAGCGAGCCTTACTTCATTAATGCAAACACAATCGATAGAAGCGCCTAGTGACTTTATGTACTTAAGGATGTTGATGTTAGTAAGTGCCTTACATGCATAGAAAAAGCGTGTAGGATGTCCACTAAATGCCTCTTTCAGCTTATGGTACTGCTGTGCTATTTTTTCTGCATGATACACATAAACCGGGCTGCCAAACTCATTGGCAATAGAAATAAGCTGCTGATTAGAAAGCGGTTCGTACATAATGGACGCGAAATTAAATAAAGAGTAATTGATAATACGCTGCAAACGGGAATTTGAGCAATTTTATTTAAGGTTAATTAAGCTTAAAAGGATATGTAATATATACATATTGTTAAAAAAAGCTTAATTTAGTATATATACCTAACGCCTATATCATGCTCATGCGCCGAAGCATTACACTATTACTTTATCTATGTTCTTTAACTATTGTCGCAAATTGCCAGGTTATTGCAGATTTTGGTGCAAGTACGCCTACAACAGGATGCGCCCCATTAGTTGTAAAATTTACTAATTCGTCTACCGGCGCGACCAGTTATAAATGGGATTTTGGAAGTGGTGCTCCGATAAGTCATGGCATCAGCCCATCTACCACATATAGTTCATCGGGCACTTATACGGTTACATTAACTGCATATAACAGTACTGATTCCAGTGTAAAAGTGAGAACTGCATATATAACTGTATATGATGTGCCTGTTGTTAGTTTTTCAGCCAGCCCTACTAAGGGCTGTCCCGGCACATGTGTTCACTTTACTGATGGCTCTAATTTAAAGGCCCCCGGTAGCGGCAGTTACTTGTGGGATTTTGGTGATGGTAATTCAAATACTATTCAAAATCCCATACATTGTTTCACAAACTCCGGCTACTATAATGTAAGTTTAGTCGTAACGAACAGCCGGGGTTGCGTTTCCACACTTGTGAAAAATTCGTTCATCGATATCTGGCCAGGGCCCAAAGCAGCCTTTAGCGGAACCCCTTTGCATTTTTGTGACCCTACCGGAACAGTTACGTTTACCAATACATCTAGCGGTGGCACAAATCCATTACATTATATGTGGCGGTTCGGGGATGGGGGTACACTTGCTGCTACAAGTCCCAGCCATGATTACAAGTCATACGGTTTTTTTGATGTTACACTTGTGGTGACTGATACTAATGGATGTAAAGACAGTGTAACAAAAAGTGGCTATGTAATAGTTAATAAACCTAAAGCAATGTTTAGCGGGCCAAGTATTGGCTGCATAAATTCACCAATTACCTTTAGTAATTCAAGCGGGCTGGGTGTAACATCACAATGGTTTTTTGGCGATGGAGGTACTGCTACCACTACAGATGGCCACCATACATATAGCTCTGCAGGTACCTATACCGTTAAATTGGTGGTAAATGATGGGACATGCACAGATACGTTGTCTCAGAGTATTGCCATTTCAGCCGGACCTGTCGACAGCTTTTCTTATTCGCCTAAAGAGCCTTGCCCCGCACCTCAGACTATCGCTTTTACGTTCAAAGGCTCCGGTGCAAGCAGGTATTCATGGGACTTTGGTGATGGAAGTTCTCCGTCTTCATCTTCCGGTCCTACACATATTTATTCAAGCAATGGTGTGTATAGCGTAACACTCACTACAACAGGCCCTACAGGGTGCGTGTCCACCTATTCAGATTCAGTATTCATACGAGATCTGCAGGTTGGCATCATCCCTTATCCTAAAGATAATGGCTGTGCGCCGCTTACTATTAACTTTTCTGCAGGTGTTGAGACCAGCGTACCCGGCCCGGCTATATATCCGTATACAATATCATCATACAGATGGCAATGGGGTGATGGTACACCTGACGGAACTGGCCCGTTACCATCGCACACATTTACAGATACAGGAGTGTATGTGGTGCGTGTCACTGTAACTCATAATCCCGGTGGCTGTACAGCCACCGCAACAGATACAGTGAAGGTCGGCGACCACCCCATAGCCAGCTTTCATCCACTAAGAGATACCATCTGTAAGCTGCCGCCTTTATACTTTGTGAATACCTCAACACATGCAAATGAATTCGTTTGGGACTTTGGAGATGATACAGGACCTAATTATGATAAAAACCCAACCCACGGGTATGGTGATACCGGGACCTTTCATGTACGGATGATTGCGAAGTATAATGGCTGCCCCGATACTATTTATCATGATGTAGTGGTGTTACCCCCTATAGCTCTTATAAATTGGGGACCACCATGTCCCAAACCCGGAGATACTATAAAATTCGTGGATACATCAAGCATCCTGATAACTTCCCATACATGGTTTTTTGAGGGCGGCGATACATCTATTCTTGATTCACCAATACATATTTTCAATTCATTAGGCTCTCACACTGTAAAACTTGTAGGTTACAACAGCAGTACGCAATGCAGTGATACTGCAACGGTGCAGGTTGGTGTATTAAGGCCTCGTGATAGCGTTTGGGCGTTGACAGATACCGCAATATGCATGTATGGCAAAGTGTTC
>JBQCEX010000082.1:0-2447 GCA_051959855.1 Flavipsychrobacter sp.
CTGTTTGCATCCTAACCAGGAATATGGCCAATACTAAAAGGCCTATGGCAGACATGATATAAGTGAACATAGAGAACTCCTGTCTGCCAAAAATGTAAAAGCAGAGTGCACCTATAAGCATGCATGTGCTGAAGAAAATAACAATAGTAGGTCCACCCATATCAATTTCGCGCATATGGGAATTAATCACGACGCGGGTTTTATCCCCTTCATCTTTAAGCTCAACTCTTGTAATGGGTAAAGACTTGATCTGTTTGATTTGTTCCGCATGTGGGAAGATTTTAATTGCATTATCCTTTTCTGAAACCTCGAAATCTAAATTGTGAACAGTGACATGTTTACCAACGAGTCGATCTTTTATCTGATCGGCTGACATAGTAGAGTGATAACGGAATGTTCTTGAAAAAATCATAGGCTACGATTTTGTAATGAACAAAGAACTTATTATAGGTAAGTTACACACATTTCATAATACCATGTGTAAGTATTTTTAATGTGATAGAACTTATTCTACATATATAGACGTAGTTATCAACAAAAAGGATAGGTCAGAGAGGCCCTTTTATTTGTTAAATTCTAATTAAAGAAAAGACAATCAATTATTTGCATACGTTTCATCAAAAACCGTACAAATGTGGATAAAAAACGGAGTTTTTATTTATGGCCTATCATTTGATAGTACTGCTCTACCATGTTTCGATAATAGGGCTTTAATTGTGGCGGAACCGTTTTATATACCTCCAGAAGTTGCTTCTGATCAAGCATATATTTTTGCAACTCTGGTGGTACGGGTCGGCTCATATCCTGCGCGGTTTTAGAAGAACGTTTATCATCCTGCTCCTGCTCACGTATGGCTTTTTGTGCTTCCAACAGTCTTGTCAATATTTCTCTTTGGCGCAATTGCATTTCAGCACTTAGTCTCCTGTTCACCAGGTCAGTTTCATTCCTGTCCATTTGCTTTTGAACATCCTGCAGTTCACGGCTGCCACCCATTCCTTTACTGTTCAACAAGCTGCTTAACTCCTGAAGCTGACGACGTATTTCTGCCTGTTGTTCGGCGAGTTTTGCCAGTTGTTCAGGATCTCCATATTCATTCTGCTGGCCGTTATTACCATTAGGGCTTCCTTGCCCGTTATTGCCTTGCTGGCCCTGCTGCCCTTGTTTACCTTGTCCCTTTTGCATCATGCCTTGCATGCCATTGCCCAATTGTTGCTGCTTAGTGATAATATCAGATAGCTGCTGACCCGCACCCGGTTTAGGCGTTTTACCCCCTGGTTTACTACAACTACCCTGCCCACCTTTCTGTGCCTGAGCCTGCATTTGCAGCAGGTTGCTCAGCATTTCGTTCAGCATCAATGCCAGATTATTTGTATGGGTCATCACATACTGCTGGCGCATTACTGCATCACTTATCCGGCGGTTTTCAAGATCATCTACTGCGGTAGCCATATTTTGTTCCAGCCCCATTGTTTCCTTATTCACCGTAGGCGCCAGCTTTGCCAGGCGCTTGCTTAGCTTATAAAGACTGTCCCTTATCATTACAGAATTATCATGCAGCCTGTTTTGTTGCTGTTGATTAGTCAAATAAGTCTGGCTGCTGGGCGAGGTCTGCTCTACGCTCTTCATCAGGTCTTCCTGGTCAAATGATAAACGGATTAGATTAGTGAGCACTTGCCGCACTGCCCGTATATCCATTTCTATCTGCTGTACATCCAGCCCGCTAGCCTGCTGGCGTAGTGTACTCGCCATATTCTGCAGGTTTTGAGCTGCTTTACTCTCTGATTCACTTGCTTTCTTATTATCATTATTGCCCAGCTGTTGCTCGCCCTTGTCCATATTGCCAGCAGCATCTTTGGCATTTTTCTTCGCCTCATCCAGCGATTGCTTTTCTTCCAGTTTGTCGTTTAGCTGCTGCATTTCCTTCATATCTTTCTGCATCGCATTGTTCAGCTCATTCTTTATGCCTTGCTGGTCTTTAGCCAGCGATTGATTGTCCTTTTTATTTTGGTCAGTCTGGTTTTTCAGTTCTGTTTCCTTTTTAGCTAACTCGTCCATTTTATTGGCCATGTCTTCCATGCGCATCTGCATTTCCATCTTCTGCATCAGCTCCTGCATGCGCTGCAGGTCCATATTGAACAGTTTATTCTCCTGCTGCATTTGCTGCATTGCCTGGAAGGTATTGTCCTTGTTCAGTTTTTGCATTAACTCCTGCAGTTTCTTCATTTGTTCCTGGAGTTCCTTGTTCAGCAGGTTATCCAGTTGTTTCCCCATTTCGTTCTGCTTCTCCCGCAGATCATCACTATATTGCTTTTGCTCGCTTTGCTTTTTTTGCTCTTCAAAACGCTTCTGTGTATTCTCTAATTGGGTTTTCAGTTGCTCCTGCTTTTTCATCAGCTCTTGCAGCGACTGTTGTTGTTCCCAGTCCATCTTGTCACTTTGCAGCATCT
>JBQCEX010000083.1:0-3595 GCA_051959855.1 Flavipsychrobacter sp.
TGGCCATAGCAGCAGATTATCAGCCAGCCTATCCTGCTATGGAACATTTTCTTAGTAGTGTAGGCCGCGAAAAATTCCTGGAGCCGGTATATGGCGAAATGATTAAGCGCGGCAAAGCTGACATGGCTAAGCGCATCTATACTAAATATCGTGCAAACTACCATCCGCTGGCTCAAGCTGTATTAGACAAGCTCATGCAGGATTCTGCCAAGGGTGCATGATTATTGCTGTACCATTCTTATTTTACCAGTTCAGCAACTGGGCTATTCGCGCAGCTACCTTATCGGCGTTAGGCAGCATAGCTGCTTCAAGCGCCATGTTCATGGGTACCGCCGGTAAGTCCAAAGCGCCAATTGTTTGTACTGGCGCATCCAGGTATTGGAAACAGTTTTGAGCAATGCGTCCCGCTAAGGCCTCACAGAAAGAATTACGCAGTTGTTCTTCTGTTAGCACTATGCATTTGCCGTGTTTTTTTACAGTGTTATATATCAGTTCTTCGTCAAGAGGATAGATAGTACGGATATCAATTACTTCCACCTGGCCTGGGAACTGTTTCGCCGCATTCTTAGCCCAATAGACGCCCATACCATAAGTAATGATACAGATCGATTCACCGTTATCTATAGCCTCAGCTGAGGGTTCTAAAACTACAGTACCCTTCCCAAACGGTAGCACATAGTCGCGGTCTGGCTCTACTGTTTTAGCTTCATCTGTACCTGGTACCTTACTCCAGTACAGGCCTTTATGCTCCAGCATTATCACAGGATTAGGATCATGGAAGGCGGCCTTCATCAATCCCTTTATATCTGCTGCATTACTTGGATAAGCTATTTTAATGCCCTTAATAGTCGCTAAAGTACTTTCCACGCTACCACTATGGTAGGGACCGCCACCGCCATAAGCACCAATTGGTACACGTATGATGCAGGAAACGGGGTATTTGCCACAGCTCAGGTAGCATGATTTACTGATCTCTGTTACAAGCTGATTAATGCCGGGGTATATGTAATCCGCAAATTGTACTTCTACTATTGGTTTTAGTCCCACCGCGCTCATACCTACAGTCGAACCAATGATATAGGCTTCCTGTATTGCAGTGTTGAATACCCTGTCATCGCCAAATTTATCAGCAAGGGTTGCCGCCTCGCGAAATACACCTCCGAGTCTGCGACCTACATCCTGGCCATAAAATAATGCTTCCGGATAATCCTGCAATATTTCTTCTACTGCATGGAGCGCCGCATCTACCATCACTACCTTTTCACGTCCTTCCGGCGTCCTGTTGCCGCGTTCTTCTGCTATTTTTATCGGCGCAAAAACATGTTCTGTTACGGTTGCCGGGTCGGGTTCTGCCGCGGCCACGGCATTAGCAAATTCATTTGCTACATATGCCCTCTCTTCTTCTTCTATTTTGTCCAGCAGTTCTTCAGTTACACCTTTTTGTTGCAACAATATCTTTCTCAACTTTGGCCCGGGATCATCCACAGCATGTTTTGCCATATCTTCTGCAGTACGGTACCATTCCTTTCTTACACCTGATGTATGGTGACCTAAAAGCGGCACTTTGGCATGTACCAATATGGGGCGACGCCATTTTCTTACCCAGTCCACAGTGTATTCCATGGTTTTATAAGAATCCAGGAAATCACTGCCGTTTACTCTAACACGCTCCATACCTTTAAAGCCTGCAGCAAATTCATAGGCATCCATGGTGCGCGCTTCATCGCTGCTTACTGATATACCCCAGTCGTTGTCTTGTACCAGGTAGATAATCGGAAGCTGATGTAGTACCGCAAACTGAAACGCTTCACTAACTTCTCCTTCTGTTACACTGCCATCGCCCAAAGAACAAATAACTACAGGTGGAGCAGGGTAGTCTATTAGTTTATGTGTTTCTATATATTGTATGCCCTGAGCCACACCGGTAGTTGGCACAGCTTGCATACCGGTAGCACTGCTTTGATGTATAATTTTCGGATAGTTCTCACGACGTATGTTAGGGTGATTATAATATTCTCTTCCTCCTGTAAACGGATCATCACCTTTAGCCAGCAATTGCAGCATCAGTTCGTATGGACGATAGCCCATGCCCAGCATCAGGCTTTCGTCTCTATAGTAAGGGCTAACATAATCGTATGGTTTTAGCAAAAAGCCTGTTGCCAATTGTATTGCCTCATGCCCGCGCGATGTACTATGCACATATTTACAAATCTGGCGATTGGCATCATAGGTATCAGCCATGGCTCTGGCTGTCATCATTAGTCGGTAGGCCTTTAGCAATAGATCTTTGGAAACCATTTGTAGTGTTTGTCCTTATATAGCGCCGCAAAAGTAAGCTGTAAACGTGAAAATGCATAAGATATAAGAAAGCCTTCTATGTATTTGTTCAGATTCTATCTTGTTATTTTTCAAACTTCCCTGCAAATAGTGGATAGAACTATTATTTTTGTTTTGCTAAAAGGCATACTATGCAGTTTGATCTAAAGAAATATAAATTAGACCTGTTTATCATTCTTGGTTTTATTGTTCTATCGCTTGCTTATTGTTATCCTCAATTACAGGGTAAGGTTGTTTACCAGGGTGATATAATAAGCTGGAAATCAGCAGCAAGGGAAGCTATGGCTTACCATGATTCCACCGGCAAGAATACACTATGGACTAATAGTATGTTTGGAGGTATGCCCACCTATACTATTTATGTCCCTGAAACAACAAACTATATATCCACTATACAAAAAGTATTGACAATAGTAGGCAAACCGGCTTACTTTCTGTTCATTGCTATGCTATGCTTTTATATATTAATGCGTACGCTTAATATTAATAAATGGTTATCTGTAGTAGGGGCTATTGCCTATGCATTTTCTACATATAATGTAGAGCTGATAATTGCAGGGCATGAAACGAAGTTATTTGCACTCGACTATTTGCCAGCCGTAATTGCCGGTTTCTTACTTATATATGATCAGAAATGGTGGTCGGGTATTCCATTGTTTGCAATAGCATTTGTGCTTCTGTTAGGAAGTAATCACTGGCAAATAGTTTATTATACAGGTATCATATTTCTGTTTGCAATAGTAGGCCAACTGATTGCAGCTATCAAAGCAGGTACGCTTAAGAGCTTTATAATATCATCAGTCATTATGGCCGTTATAGCTGTTATAGGTCTCGGCACTACTATGGCTGGTTTCCTTACCACGAAAGAATACACAAATGAAACCATGCGTGGTGGAGGAAGTCAGCTGACACTAAATCATGAGAAAGGGAAAACAAATGGAGGTTTGGATAAAGATTACGCTTTCATGTGGAGCAATGCAATTGGCGAAACCTTTTGTATGCTGGTACCGCAGCTCTATGGCGGTTCAAATAGCGAGAATGTTGGTACCAGCTCAAATACTTATGACTTCCTGACACAAAGTGGCGTTTCAGATGATCAGGCTACTCAGTTCACTGAGCATCTGCCTTTATATTGGGGGCCTCAGCCTATTATGTCCGGCCCCGTGTATTATGGTGCTATTATATGTTTCTTGTTTGTGCTTGGACTGTTGGTTGTAAAGAACCATAATAAATGGTGGATACTAGCCGTGTGTATCTT
>JBQCEX010000084.1:0-4758 GCA_051959855.1 Flavipsychrobacter sp.
AAGAATGCAACGGCATTGTCCGGGCCATTACTTATAGTAACAGCGACACTATCCTGAGATAAATACTTTGCAGCAATGTTCACCTTCGCTACCGGTAGTTTCTTCAGCAAAGGGTAATTGTCGTTCATATCCGATAGCCAATACAGATTGCTGCTAACAACATGGTCGCCTATATCATAGAGTTTCAATGAGAGAAAAGTAACATCCAGTTTACCCAACTGCTTTAAAGGCTTAACAAGTGGCAGGCACCTGCTTACACTACTTGCTTTCAGGTTAGCATAAGTATCCCCTGACATAATTATTTTACCGCTTGTGTCAAAACAGCTTACAGACACCCTTAAATCATGGAGATCTGCAAAACCATTATTAACAACCATTACAGAGCTATCCGCCGGATTAAACATAATATGCAAAGGCTCCGCACCCTTCTTCAATCCAAACAAGCCGGCATTAGGGTCAAGATAGTAATCGTAAAGTTGTCCTCGCAAGGAAGGCCAGCAGGTTTGCGTCTTCCAGATGAACACACCAGTGTACCAATCCCACATATGTGCGCTAAATCCTTCTGCTATGCCACGGTACTGATCATAATTAACAAGTTGCGCCATTGATAAAAAATCATTCAGATTCTTTGGTTGCCCATACGCAAAGATTGATGAATCATAACCAAGATATTCATGGTATTCCCATACAGAATCCAGCTTTGTATTCATTGTGGACAGATTGTATTCAGGCATCACAAGATCCTGCTTAGGCATAAATCGCTCCAGCGATGCCATATCCCCAATTCCCACAGAACCTACTTCCGAATTGAAGCCATAATTCTTATCCGTCCAGAAATTTTTTACATGCTGTACATTATAAGGGCCATCCCATCCGCTCAGGCAAATACTATCATCATTTGAATAAGGAAGAAAATATCTGCTTTCATCCAGATCTGCAGTAATATCAAACAACGAATCAAGTATATCATCAGGCGGCGTAGTTTCATTCCCTCCAGACCATATTGCCAGTGATGGATGATTACGAAGCATTTTGATCTGGTCCTTACATGATGCAAGAAATAATTGATGATCATCAGGATAATTCCGCCGCGCCAGCGTATCTTCTGTTTTCAGCGTATCATCCCATTTGCCATTGCAATCACCCGATATCCAGAAATCCTGCATGACCAATAAGCCGTATTTATCGCACGCATCATAGAATTCAGGCCGCTCTGTTATACCGCCACCCCATACCCGCAAAAAATTAAGGTTCATATCATGTTGCAGCTGAACTTCCGCATCATAACGTTCTTTTGATAGGCGCAGCATTGCATCAGAAACAATCCAGTTACCCCCCTTCACAAATATCTTCTGCCCGTTCACTAATACCTCCCTGCTCTGTGTCGAATCATTCCAGTGAGTACTAAGCTCTCTTATACCAAATGTTACAGGATATTCATCTGAAATATTTTCATCTTTTACAAATTGCAGCTTAATGGTATAAAGCGATTGTTCACCATATCCATTAGGCCACCATAGCTTCGGATTGCTTAGCTTAAGCGCAGGCAGATAAACTATTTGCTTTTCGTGAGGCAACATATTTACCATTTGCTTTACAAGATTACCTTCCAAAGCATATTGCAATATCCCCTTCACTGTATCCGCCGATGCATTCTCCAGCGTTGCAGCAACATCTATTATCGCGGCATCCTGCACGTCTGATACATTTCTCTTTCCCGGCACATGCATTATTATTTGCGGATCATTTATACTTACCGCACCCGTATTACTGATCGTTACTTTATCCCAAATGCCTGTATTGCGGTCCCTGATAGGTTGTATCCAATCCCAGCCCAGCACATACTGATTGGTAACACAATGCCCTATCATCCCGTCGCCACCTTGCCCGCCATTTGCCTTGCCATAAGGCACAGGCGGATGTACGATCACTGCCAGCCTGTTGCGCCCATTCTTAGCAAGTAACCCGGTTATATTGTACCTATACCTCAGGAACATGCCCTGCTGCAGTTTATCATTCACTTTATGCCCATTCAGAAATACATCACAACTATAATTCACTCCACGGAAATTCAACCAGGTCTGTTTGTCTCTCCCTGCCTTTTGTTTAAAGTCTGTAACAAACCAATAGGTATAATAATCCGCACCTGTATTATAAATATCAGGTATCAACTTATTATTCATCCCATAATACGGATCAGGTATTTGCTTATTGGCCAGCTGTGTGGTCAGCACCGTTCCCGGCACTATAGCAGGCATCCAAGATGACAATGAATATCCGCTCTTCGAAATATCAATTCCCGTAGCACTCACCTCCTTAGCTCGTTTGCATTTCCAGCCGCTGTTTAGCTCATAGTTATCCTGCGCCCTTAAGGAAAAAGTTATTAGCAATGCTACAGCAAGCAATCCCGCGTATCTGCAAATCATGTATGGTCTCTATTATAACCTCTTTGTCTAATTAGTAGCTGAAGATGGCCAGCTTTCTTTTCTAACACCCCACCTCTTGTTCGGCACGGAGGACATTACAAACGTCAGCTCACCACCCTGCATCAAAGTCTTATGGTCTATATAGGTTTTATTGTATGGTTTCCCATTCAGGGTAACACTCTGTATATACGGATGGTCCTTCGCATTATTTTCTGTTCTCACGGTCATCTGCCTGCCATTAGGCAATGCTATAACCGCTTCATCCAGCATCGGACTGCCAAATACATATTCACCACTTGCAGCATTGGCAGGATAGAAGCCAAGGATGCTCCATACCGCCCATGCGCTCATTTGCCCGCAGTCTTCATTACCTGCATAGCCATCAGGCTGGTCATGATACATGGAGTCAACGATCATGCGCACCCTTGCCTGGGTTTTCCAGGGCTGTCCCACATAGCTGTACATATACGCTATATGGTGACTCGGCTCATTGCCATGTGCATATTGCCCTATCAGGCCGCTTACATCCGGCGGCCCATCACTGCCGCTTACAGCAGAGCTTACCGTGAACAATGAGTCCAGCTTCTGAATGAATTTTGCATTGCTGCCATACAGCTTAGCTAGCCCTCTCACGTCTTCAGGCACGAAGAAGGTATATTGCCATGCATTCCCCTCTTCATACATAGAGCTTCTTGCCGTAGATGTCTTATAGGGATCAAACGGAGTCACCCAGCTGCTGTCAGAATTTCGCCCTCTTATAAATCCTGTCCTCTTATCAAACAGTCGTTGATACGCTCTTGATCTGTCCATGAAAAGATTATAATCATCCATCTTATTCAGCTTCTTAGCTACCTGTGCTATACACCAGTCATCGTATGCATATTCCAGTGTCACACTTGCACTATTGCCGGCTTTATCCTGCGGCAGAAAACCGTATTTAATATATTCTTTAGTGCCCCTTCTATTCTGGAAGGCAGTTTTTCTCATTTGCGCATAGGCTCGTTCAGCATCTACACCCGGATAATTGGTAAGTATCGCATCTGCCAGCGAAGGAATAGAATGGTAGCCGCTCATGCAGCCTGTTTCCCAGGTGCTCAGGTCCCAGATAGGCAGGTAGCCTACTTCATCGCCAAACGCCAGCATACTGTTCAGCATATCCCTGTATCGCTCTGGCTGTGTGATGGACAGCAGCGGGTTTTCTCCCCTGAAGGTGTCCCACAGCGAGAAGACGGTATAGCGTTGACCCTTTTTCATTTTCAGCACATCACCATTTGCATTCTGGTAGGTGCCGTCCGCATCAGAATATAATACTGGCGCCAGGCAGCTATGGTAGAGAGCAGTGTAGAAGATGCGTTTTAGCTTATCGTCACTGCTGTTAATGCGCATTTTCTCCAGCTCATGTTCCCATTTATTTTCTGCTGCAAGGCGCGTATCTTCAAAATCCCATTCTGCTATTTCACCCAGTGCTTCCAGTGCATTATGTGTGCTTACTGTTGATAAGCCTACCTTCATCATAATGGGTCTGCCGCCTGCATCGGCAAATACCAGCTCTCCATTCACTGCTTTGCCTCTTAGTTCATTGTCTGCAGTGTACCTGCTGCCTTCATACAGGTAGCAGCGTTCAAAAGGCACAGAAGTTCTTGCCGCAAAATATACTCGCTGCACATGCGCCCAGCCGCTTGAATAGCGATAGCCCACTATGGTGGAATCATTTAGTTTCCTGATGTAGGTTTCCTCGCTGCGATCGTAGTTAATGCTGAAGCCAAGATTAAATCGTATTACCGGCGTACTGTGTGCCGGGAAAATATATTGATGTAGCCCGCATCGCTCCGTTGCTGTTAGCGCTACCTTAATACCATTGTCCAGCATCACACCATAATAACCCGGGTGTGCTTCTTCATTGCTATGACTGAAAGTAACCCTGTAGTTTTTTGCGGTATCAGGTATTAACCCTATGCTCGGCATTACAGATATATCACACCAGTCCCCCACGCCTGTGCCGCTCAGGTGCATATGGCTGAAACCGGCTATGGTATTACTGCTGTAGTTATAGCCGCTGCACCAGTCCCAGCCCTGGTCACCGTTATCCGGGCTCAACTGCACCATGCCGAATGGCACTGTAGCTCCCGGGTAGGTATGTCCATGCCCACCGGAACCTATAAATGGATCAACATATTGGGTCAGGTTTTGGCCGCTTGCTGCTCCTGCTAATAAAATGGTACTAAGCAAGGGTAGCAGGCACTTTACCTTGCTGCCCGCCATATGCCTGCACTTATTAATATAACTCATAAAATAAGTCTCTTAAGGATATGTACTAAAGTAATAATTAGTT
>JBQCEX010000085.1:0-3345 GCA_051959855.1 Flavipsychrobacter sp.
GCAATTAGAATAGACCAGGGAAGAATGCTGCGGTATGTATGGGCCGGGATTAAATAATGCAGGACAAACAAGCGTCCTGCGGGTCAATACAGCGCTGCAAAGATACCAAAAAGCAGGCAGACACCAGCCTGAAAGCCGCCACTATGGCTCAATTAGCTATGTATCAGCCGTTTAAACATGCAATTCAGCTCTGCATGAACAATATACCCTTTACATCTGTTTAACCCTATGTTAATAGACCGATAACGTTATGGAATGATTTTTTACGTAAATTAGATATACCTAAACCGAAAGTGACAATGGAAGTATTTTTTCGTACCGTAAAAACCGCAGATGATAAAACCCAGTTTATAGCAGGCAATATCACCATCACAGTTTCAGACTATACATACTACGAAGGCCGTCACCAGATAGCCGACCCACGCAGCGCCACCGCTCAATATATACACGCCGGACAAACCTACGAATGCAGCAACAAAGAAGGCTACTTCACCGTAGAAGACTGGTATGCGCATGAGCTATACCCAAAATTCATTGGGGTGAATATTGCAGCGTAAGCCATAGAAGCTAAAATTAAATCTAATAGACAATTGTATTACATTTATTGAATACAGTTCTACAGAGCTGAACCATATAATTGCTTTGTCCTGTATAAACAGTGGTAATTCAATAGATATAGTATGGCTGTATTTGCGCCTCAATTTGAGCTTTATAAGATTGCAAACATTATTAAAAAAATATCCAATTTAACTTTTTGGATTATTGTTTTTCTCACGATTGTACCAATAATATTGGTCCGATTCAAAATAAATTGGCAGATTGATGACACGCTAAATATATTGAATATAATATCAATATTATTCTTCTTTATATTGGATAATGTAAATAATTTAATTATTATTCCTCAAGCGGAACTTAAAAGAAGAGATGATTTTGTGGACAATTCATTTAAATCTGGATTCGCAACTAGTAATTCTATAGGATATTTTGATAATGAAGAAATTAATTATGGCTTTTATAAAGCAGCAATCAATTTATTTCAAAATTGTTTTTTCACATATGAGCTTACAAAGAAATTAACCTTTCCTAAAATTATTATTCCAGCTATTGCATTTATAACGTTGTTAGTCTTTTCTTATTTCGGGTTTAAACAAGTTCCGTTTTTCCTTTCTCTTCTACAAATTCTATTATCAGCTAATATTGCTGGAGTATTAATTAAACATCTTATATTGATAAATAGGCTTCAAGTAATATATGACGACTGTTTAACGATTTTTCAATACGATGATTTTAATAATACTACTCAAAAATACAATCCATCAATTATGAGAAATTGGTTAAGATATGAAGCCTTATTAGCACGCCTTCCCCTAGATATACCAGATAAACTATTTAATAGGCATAATTCGCTACTTTCAGACAAATGGAATAAAATAAAAGAAAAATATAACATTTGCTAATATGGCTGCTTCATTAGATACTTATTTAAAAACACTTTCCTCAAGTTATTATCTAAAAAATGACTCTGCAGAAGTAAAAAAAATTGATGCTTCAATCGCTGCATTATTCAAAAATTTAAACACAGAATTTGGCTCAAGAATAAACCGAAAATTCGTTTTTGGCTCATATGATCGCGATACAATTTTACCAAGATCAATTGATGAAAAATCTGATGTTGACATAATGATCGTTTTTAACCATTCTGTTTATGAGAGAACTCCAGAAACTTACAGAACCTGGCTAAAAAGTTTTGCAGAGAAATACTACAAGGATCGTTACGGCTCAGAAGTTGTAAAAACACATCCGACTGTAACAATTAGACTCAATAATATATATTACGATTTAGTCCCTGCAAAAGAAACAGCATTTTCATTTCTATTTCCTAATAACCTAGATATACCTGATACAAATAATAACTGGAGAATTACAGATCCAAATGATGTTAAAAAAAATCTCGTTGACGCAAACATCAGATACAATTACATTGTTAGGCCCATCATTAGACTTTTAAAAGCCTGGAATTGTACTAATGGTTATCCTTATGATTCTTATGATTTAGAAAGGGATATTACCACTAAAAATTACCATGGTGACAATATTCAAACTGGTTTTTTTTATGCTTCAAAGTATTTGAGGGTAAATTCGACAAGGTTTCAAGCAGAAAAAGTAAATAGCTTAATATATAATTTAGAAAAAGTACAAGAATGTCTAGATTTGTATGACGTTGAACACGCTAAGCATTGGCTTCATCGAGTATTACCTTAAAACTACCTATTCGTCATATATTGTTACAGAATATCGAGCAGAACTATTATTTTATTCCAGAATATTTATGCTGAACGTTTGGATAATAAAATAACTTTTTTAGCTTCAAATCATATAAATACCATTTATTTTCATTTTCTAAGTCTCCAAAGACAACAAAATTATTTGTAGACATACAAAAAGCATATGGTTTATTTGCCTGACAGGGTACATTAAATCGAACGCCGGCAAGATTATACGTTGAATCTCTGTAATTTATCAAAACCATCTCAAATGGGAACATTGGCGTGTAAGTTATTCTCCGACTAGTATGTGTAAACCTATAATCGTCAAACATAAATCCGCCTGAATAAAGTACAAAAGGCACATCCCATTGTCCTTGCTTTGGACAAACTTCTAAATATGCTTTATTCTGATAAGGTAC
This sequence comes from Flavipsychrobacter sp., assembly GCA_051959855.1. Classification (GTDB taxonomy): domain Bacteria; phylum Bacteroidota; class Bacteroidia; order Chitinophagales; family Chitinophagaceae; genus SZAS-30. The sequence continues at coordinate 2,690 of JBQCEX010000085.1, forward strand.
AGCAAATCTTGAAGTGTCTATCGGATCGCCATACTCTATTCCGTAGAGAATATTGTCCGAATCGCTTATTTTGAGCGAACCGTCCGAATTGTAATAAATGTTTTGAATGTTACCATTTCCTATCTGAGCAGGAGCATTAAAGATTGGAGTCTGTACGGTTGTTTGTCCCCAACAATTGGTAACGTATAATAAAATAAAAACAATATAGGCTTGTTTATTTATAAATAATCGTTTGAACATTGTTATTTCCAATTTGAGCTGGAGCATTAAATGTAGGATTTGTTACTAAGTTCTGACTTGAGACACTATCGCTTGACTTCTTATCGGAGATATTCCCATTTTTTTTCTTTTTGATATGAATGCTTGAATTAAGTTCTTCATTAGGGGAGTTATAATATTGAGTCACAGGCCCATTATATATCCTGCTATTATCGCCCTGCGATATTGATGATTTATCTAACTCTTTAATATTAAACTTTATTCCCAAAAATTCTACGGGTATTTTAAAAACTATTATACATGCAATCATGCCCATAATAAAAAGTCCTATTATAGGAAAATAAATAGTCCTAAACAACCGATAAGACAAGGCTTTAGTCCAAAATTCTGACAATGGCATAATCAAATTTACGATCTTATAATTGTATTGAGTTCTG
>JBQCEX010000086.1:0-2628 GCA_051959855.1 Flavipsychrobacter sp.
CCTGGACAATCCTTGAGATTTCATGCTGCAAAGGTGCACTACTATAGAGACACTTTGAATAAAATATGCTGAAGCTTTTATAAGTTGTGGTAATAACTAAAACAAGTATCCCCCACTCAGCATGATGGGGGAATACTTAAGCCTTGAGACAGGATTTACAGGGCTTCGTAGTAACAGCGTTTATAGCGCATTTTTCTGGAAAAGTTTTTTTGTTTATTTATCAGAACTTAATAAAGTGACATTGCCCTGATAGTTTTGTTTATAGCCATTTTTAAAAACTACATCTATCATATATACATACACACCAGTTGGCTGACTAACACTGTTAAATCTACCATCCCAGCCTCTGCCATTAATATTGTTTGTCTCAAATATTTGCTCTCCCCATCTATCAAAAATCTTCATTTTAAATGCGACTATGCCGGCTGACAATAATTCTCTCGGGAAAAAATAGTCATTTACGCCATCGCCGTCTGGTGTAAAGGCATTAGGAATAGCTATATAGCAATTAGGCGTGACCAGAATAGTATCTGTCGTAGCACATCCATGATCAGAGGTAATTGTTAACCAATAAGTGGCTGGCTGTGAAACAGCAATCGACTGAGTAGTAGCGCCAGTACTCCAAAGATAGCCATCACTATAGTCGCCGCTATGGTTAGTTATTGAAAGTCCAGGATCCCCGGGACACAGTGAAGTATCTTCGCCAAGATATACTACAGGATATGGATATACATTGATCGAATCTTTATAGTTTGTGGCCGGACAAGCGGGATAATGCGCTACAAGATTAATTACCATTTTCCCTGATTTGTCATAAGCATGCTGTATAATATCGATTTTGGACAAGGTAGTGCTATCGCCGAAATGCCAGGTTAATTCATTAGGATACTCTCCATCATACGCAGGCCTCAACATGGCAGGCTGGCCGATACATACTTCGCTTTTATCCATGGTAAATTGTACATAGCCAAAGGAATCAACTTTAATGGTTCTGCTAAATGTATCGTTGCAGGGTAAACCTATCAAAAGCACTTTATATTGCCCCTGATGTGTGTAAGTATGTGACGGCAAAGGCAGTAATGATGTAGCGCCATCACCAAAATTCCATATATAGTCTGTAAATCCTTTTGATGTATTATTAAATAATACAGTATCATAAATACAGGCAAGTGTATCGACAGCAAATGATGTATAGTAGTTAGGTGGCGATAGAATTACCGTAATGGTAGTATCACAACCATTGCTTTTAATATTTACGGCATAGCTGCCAGCTGGCAAGCCGTATACAGTATCACCTGTTATTGCAATGGTTTTAGTATGCAGTAATTTCCCCCCAACATCATACCAATCATATGTATAAGTATTAACATCGCCGGGGAATGGATCTATCCATAAATAACTATTATTAGCTCCTTTACAACCATTGAATGCCCCTACTTTCGGTATTCTTGTTGCGAAATTCACATTAAATGTATCTGTATGGTGAACACAAGGCGCTGTAATGTAAAAGACCCAATATTTACCTGAATTATATACGGTATGTTTATTTGATTTTGCACCATCTTCCCAGGTATAATCCCAACCTAAAGTATCAGCATGTAATATGCTGCTATCGCTGAAACAAAGCGTAACATTCCTGCGGCTGTAAACGGTATCCCTTATAAAAACAGGCACAACATTCGGCAAGCCAAGAGACATATAACAATCACTATCTAGCGTTATTGCATTGTGTATATATCCACAGGCCGGAGCCAAACGATCAGGGTACGGTATGACACACAATGATTCTCCTGCTTCTGCTCTAAAGTATATTTTACCATCCGGAGCAAGCTTTGACTGACCGTAAGCCGCGCCAACAGTAATCTTTGAGGCAGTTATGGATGCTGCAATGCCGGAGCTTAAATCATACTGGTAAATAGAATCACTGGTAGATAAATATACTTTCGAACTATTGGAAGAAAAAGATGCGCCATAGGTATTTAATACAAACAAGTCTGTATTCTTAATAGCTTTACCAGTAGCAGGATCAAAATCATAAAGTATTGCACTGCTGGAAGCATAATTACATGCCACTAGCTTTTTTCTGTCAGGAGACACCTTTATAATACCTACCGGTGATACGAAACCTATAGCGGAGGTTACCGGTGTTTTATTAATACCTGCATCAGTTATTTCGAAAGCTTTAAGTGATCCTGTCGCGTTACAGGTTAGCACCCATATATCGCAATGGTCTCCTACTACAGCTGTGAGCTTCTCTGTATTATTTGAATCTAATAAAATGGCTCTTCGTCCTGCAACTATATCGCCCAGTCCTCCATTCAGGCTCATATCTACGATACTATAGTAGAGTCTGTATGCAAGTGTTCCCAGTTCAAAAGAGGTCTGAGAAAAAATATAGTATTTCCCAGGGCTATCAGGCATTGGCACTATTAGGGAACCTTGTGAAGTACTTGCCGTAGGCGTTATATTCATCGTATCAACAATCGCCATAATTCTTGGATCGGTTATTAAGGTATCACCATTAGGCATTATATTTCCCAATCTATCCCATACAATAGAGCCGTCTGTATAAAACTGCAATTGGCCTTTGTTATTACATACGCTTGCACTACCCTCACCAAAACCATG
>JBQCEX010000087.1:0-14287 GCA_051959855.1 Flavipsychrobacter sp.
GACTTCCTGGGTACAGAAGTAAAAGAAGCAGTTATTACTGTACCTGCTTATTTTAACGATGCTCAACGTCAGGCTACAAAAGAGGCAGGTGAAATTGCCGGTCTTAATGTACGCCGTATTATAAACGAACCTACGGCCGCTGCTCTGGCCTATGGCCTTGATAAACAGCACAAAGACAGTAAGATAGCTGTATTTGACCTTGGTGGCGGTACGTTCGATATTTCAGTGCTGGAACTTGGTGACGGTGTATTTGAAGTAAAATCAACCAATGGCGATACTCACCTTGGTGGTGACGACTTCGATAAGGTGATCATGGACTGGCTTGCTGAAGAATTTAAAAAAGATGAAGCTATAGACCTGCGTAAAGACCCTATGGCATGGCAGCGCCTGAAGGAAGCAGCTGAAAAAGCAAAAGTTGAATTGTCTTCCTCTCAGGAAACTGATATCAACTTGCCATACATTACAGCAGTAGATGGTGTGCCTAAACACCTGGTGCGCAAGCTGACACGTGCTAAGTTCGAACAACTGTCTGACAGCCTGGTAGAACGCACACTGGAACCTTGCCGCAAAGCACTGAAAGATGCAGGCTTAAGCACAAGTGATATAGATGAAGTAATACTGGTAGGTGGTTCTACCCGCATACCTAAGATACAAGAAGTAGTAGAAAAATTCTTCGGCAAAAAGCCACATAAAGGTGTAAATCCTGACGAAGTAGTTGCCGTGGGTGCTGCTATACAGGGTGGTGTACTGACCGGTGATGTGAAAGACGTACTGTTGCTTGACGTAACTCCGCTTTCACTGGGTATCGAAACAATGGGCGGTGTAATGACTCGCCTGATAGAATCAAATACTACCATTCCTACCCGTAAAAGTGAAACATTCTCTACTGCAAGCGAAAATCAGCCAAGCGTTGAAATAAACGTGTTGCAGGGAGAACGCCCAATGGCTAAGGATAATAAATCATTAGGCCGATTCATATTGGATGGCATACCACCGGCGCCGCGCGGTATACCTCAGATTGAAGTAACCTTTGATATAGATGCCAATGGTGTCCTGCATGTAACTGCTAAGGATAAAGGCACCGGTAAGCAGCAGAATATACGCATAGAAGCTGGTAGCGGTCTCAGCAAGGAAGAAATAGAAAGAATGAAGAATGAAGCTAAGGCTAATGAAGAAAGCGATAAGCAAGTGCGTGAACGTGTAGAAAAACTGAATACTGCTGATGGCCTGGTATTCAGCTCAGAAAAACAGCTAAAAGACTACGGTGATAAGATACCTGCAGATCAGAAAGCGATCATTGAAGCTGCTATAAACAAGCTAAGAGATGCTCATAAAGCGGAAGACCTTGGCGGTATAGACAAAGCTATGGAAGAACTGAATGCTGCATGGCAGGCAGCCAGCCAACATATGTACAATGCCGGCAATGACGGCGGCGCTTCACAGGGCGATCATGGACAAGAACAACAGCAAGGTGCCGGTAATAATGACGGCAGCGTAGCTGATGCAGAATACGAAGAAGTGAAATAAACTGATAAAGGATAAAAAAAGCCCGGCTGATCAGCCGGGCTTTTTCTTTGCAGCAATACTACATTATTTTCTTTCCCTTCATAGCATCTTTTATCGCAGCATCCATCACGCGTTCGGCGAATGGGCGGGATACTTCATTTAATGCCTCTGTTTGTTTTTGTATCAGATCTTTATCTTTTACATTAATGGCTTCACGTAGTTGCTGCATAGCGCCTAATGTATCATTTACTTCATCTTCGGTGAGCAGTGTACGGTTCTTCTGTAGAAATTTTTCTGTCGTGTCCAGCATTTGTTCTGCTTCTGTTGTTGCCTCTACCAGTGCGCGTGTTTGTATATCATCTTTAGCGTGTGTTAGTGAGTCCAGCAGCATTTTTTCTACTTCTTCGTCTGTAAGGCCGTATTGTGGTTTTACATCTATACTTTGTGCCACTCCGCTACGTAGCTCGGTAGCGCTTACTTTTAGTATTCCGTCAGCATCTATCAGGAAAGTTACTTCCACTTTTGGCAGCCCTGCAGGCATTCCCGGTATATTGCTTAGGTTAAACTCAGCCAGCTTACGGTTGTCCTGTACCAAGTCACGTTCGCCCTGGTAAACAGATATGCGCATACCGCTCTGCCCATCTTTTTGTGTGGTATATTGCCTGCCTGCCTTGGTAGGTATTTTAGAGTTGCGCGGTATCAGTACATCCATCAGTCCGCCCATAGTTTCTATGCCCAGCGAAAGAGGCGTTACATCCAGCAGCAGCATCTCGGTATTGTTGCCTGCCAGTATATCAGCTTGCACAGCCGCGCCCAGGGCCACTACTTCATCAGGATTCAGCTGATCGAATAACTCTTTGCCAAAAAAGCTGCGAATACTTTCCTTTACCAGTGGCACACGTGTTGATCCACCTACCATTACCACTGCATCTATTTGCGCAGCAGTTAGTTTAGCGTCACGCAAAGCATTCTTGCAGCTATCTATAGTACGGTCTATCAAAGGCTGTATCAGCTTATTAAATACCTCACGGCTGATGCTTACAGGCCGGCCTTGTATGTTGCCTTCGTACGTTTCATTATTGGTAAGGTGCTTCTTGGCTTCTTCGGCACTTACACGCAGTTGCTGTGTCAGCGATTTATCTGCCTTTAAGATATCATCGCTCAGTCCCAATTGTGCCTGCCAGTGTTGTGCCAGTGCTCTGTCCATATCATCACCACCCAGGTAAGTATCGCCATTAGTAGCCAATACTTCAAATATACCATTGGTTATTTTCAGGATAGAGATATCAAATGTGCCACCGCCCAGGTCATACACCGCAATGGTCTTTTCTTCTTCCGGCTTTACGCCAAGTCCGTAAGCAAGACTTGCCGCAGTAGGCTCGTTGATGATGCGCAGCACATCCAGTCCTGCTAGTCGTCCTGCATCACGGGTGGCCTGGCGCTGGGCATCGTTAAAGTAAGCAGGTACTGTGATGACCGCTTTATTGATAGTTGTCTTCAGTACATGCTCTCCTCTGTGCTTTAGTTCTTTTAAAATGTATGATGAAAGCTCGATAGGTGAATAGAACTTATCACCCACCTGTATCTTCACCAGTGAATCTGTATTGTCATCTATCACCTTGTAAGCGAAAAAGTCTGCATGGTCTTTTACATCTTTATAAGATTTGCCCATCAGGCGCTTTACTGAATATATGGTACGTTCAGGCTCTCTTACCAGCAATTCCTTAGCGGCATTGCCCACGGTTGCGTTTCCTTCCTTGTCGAAATGCACGATAGAGGGCACCAAGGTTAGCCCGTCCGTTTCGCGCAAGGCAATTGGCTGCCGCTCGTCCGGGCGCACAATAGCTATCAGGCTATTGGTAGTGCCCAGGTCTATACCCACTATTGTGTCCTTCTGTTGTAAGCTCCCCGTCGCTATATTTATTGATACTTTGGCCATTTATGTTTCCGAATTGGGCACAAAGGTAGGTTACTTGTTATAAATGCTTTCTTTAGGGCTATTGAGAATTAGTTGGTATATATATCTTCGCATTAAAATTTACTTATTTATGCATCTTAGAAAATTAATTGTACTCCTTTTTCTTTCTTCATTGCTGTTTTCCTGCAAGTATATTCGCCGCGGTGAGGCTCTCGCTTTCAATAATGAAATGGCCCAGATCAGTGACAGTTTGTTTGCAAAAGGCAAAGCGGCAGGCTATAAGTATGGCATGGCTATAAAGACACATGATTTTTCCTCCATTGGGTCTCCTAGCACCGAATTACTTGCTTATATCGATAAACAGCAGGAAAAACTGAAGAAGATACATGATGTTGCCGGGTCAGAAAATTTGCACCAGGCTATGGCTGATCTTTTGGCGGAGGATAAGAACATGGTGGAAACGGCCTTTGTACCACTCGAAAAATTGAATGCTAATTCTACTGATGCAGAAATGCAGACTGCTGTTATGAATCTGCTGGCACAAGCCAAGTTAGAAGCGCCTTATTTACAAAAGCTAAGAGAAGCGCAAAAAGAATATGCTGACAGGAACGGTTTCCAGATAAAAAATGCGCCTTCTGTTCAATAAGGTTTAATCCAATGTGTGTGGATATCATTATTTGTTTTCCGCGCATCGTTAATAGTATATTGCAGGTGCCGGGCTGGTTTGGTTCGGCACTTGTAAATTTATTGTAATGCTAAACCCTATGTTCCTTAAAATTACCGCTCTGTTATTTTTCCGTTCCACCGGAAATTTTATTGTAAATCCGTTACTGTAGCTCATATTACAATTTCCGGCACCGGAAAAAAGCGGAAAAACCGGAAATTTCATCTTTTTCTCATATGTTGTGAAAAAGTATTCCTCACACTATCCACATAATAAATAATTGCCTGAAAGACAGGGGCATTTTGATTATTTTTGTTGAGATCGCTAAAATTTTACTGCATTGCGTTTAAAGTCGTGGGAAATAAAAGGGTTTAAGTCATTTGCTGATAAAACCCATGTGTTACTGGATCACCCCATCACGGGCATTGTAGGCCCTAATGGTTGTGGTAAATCGAATATTGTAGATGCCATTCGCTGGGTTATCGGTGAGCATAAGATAAAATCGCTCCGCTCTGAGAACCTGGAGGACCTCATCTTCAATGGTTCACGTACCAGGTCGGGTTCCGGTATGGCTGAGGTGTCGCTTACATTTGAAAATACGCGCAACCTGTTGCCTACCGAGTTTACTACGGTTACGATTACACGTAAGTTCTATAAGAACGGTGAAAGTGAATATCGCCTGAACGATGTTACCTGCCGTTTAAAGGATATCACCAACCTTTTCCTAGATACCGGGGTAAGTACAGACTCTTATGCCATCATAGAGCTGGGCATGGTGGATGATATCATTAAGGATAAAGATGGTGCACGCCGCCGTATGCTGGAGCAGGCTGCCGGTATCTCTATCTACAAGACGCGCAAGAAGGAAGCAAAGCAGAAACTGGAAGCTACGGAGCAGGACCTGAATCGTATTGAAGACCTGCTGTTTGAAATAGGTAACAACCTGCGCACCCTGGAAAACCAGGCTAAGAAAGCAGAGCGCTATTTCCAGATAAAGGGCGAGTATAAAGAAATAAGCATTGAACTGGTGAAGGCATCGCTGGAACATTTCAATGAACAATATAAAGTGCTGAATGAGCAGCACGACCAGGAAACGGACCGCAAGACACAGCTGGAAGCAATTGTTGCTACCGAGGAGGCTGCGGTGGAGCAGGATAAGGTAAAGTTCATAGAAAAAGAACAGGAACTGAATGGCCTGCAAAAGCAATTCAATGAATTGGTGAACCGCATTCGTCAGCTGGAAAGTGATAAGAAGCTGGCCGCTCAGCGACTGGAACATTTAAGGGAACGCGAGAGAAGTCTGGGCGAATTCCTGGCCGGTGCAGGTGAGCAACTGAAAAAGCTGGAAGAATCTATAGACTTCGCAACCAAGCAGATAGAAGATGAAACAGTGGTGCTGGATAACCTGCGTGAAGAACTGGAAACACTACGCAATACAGTAGATGAGAAACGTGAGGCTTTTGATGCAAAAAAACGCATACTCGAACAACTGCGCAATGAATACCAGCAAGGGCAGCGCAGACAGTTTGAAGCTGAAAAGAAAGTGGCTATTGCTGATACTTCTGTAATGAACCTGCAGCGCAGCCGCCAGCAGATAGAGGAGGAGCGTGCACAGCGCACTGCGCAAATAGGCCAGTTGAACACAGAACGTACTGATACGGAAGACAAACTGCAGGACAAACGCGACTACCTGGAACAATTGGTGACACGCCACGAAGAAGTAAAAGGAAAAATATTACAGAGCCAGGAACAACTGGAATCATTGCGCGCACAGTCTGTAGAAGAGAACCGTAAACTGGATGCCCGCCGCAATGAACATGATCTGCTAAAGTCGCTGGTAGAAAGCCTGGAAGGTTATCCGGACAGTATCAAGTTCCTGAAGAAGAATAAGGACTGGAATAGTAATGCGCCATTGCTTTCTGATGTGTTCGTAGTGCAGAATGAGTATCGCACAGCGCTTGAAAACTTACTGGACAACTACCTGAACTATTATATAGTTGACAATATAGAAGAAGCAGCAAAAGCAGTGCACCTGCTGGAAACAAATAAAAAAGGCAAGGCGAACTTCTTTATACAAAGCTATTTTACAGGCAACAATACTACAGCAACAACTGCTCCAGAAGGTGCGATACCTGCGCTGAGTGTGGTGAACGTAGATGAGCAGTATATGCCATTAGCCCAATACCTGCTTGGCCATGTATATATATCAGAAGATGGGGCAGATATTTCTAAGATAGCGCTGCAGAACGGCAATGTGCTGGTAGAGAAGAGTGGTAAGATGGTGCGCGGTAAATACACTTTAGGCGGCGGTTCCATTGGCCTTTTTGAGGGTAATAAAATTGGCCGTGCCAAGAACCTGGAGCGTCTTGCTAAAGAAATAGAAGAACTTACTGCAACTACTGCCCAGTTGAAGCAGTATATAGCTGATACGCAGACATTGATCACAGGCTTTAACCAGGAGCTGAATGATAAAGCTATTGAGCAAACGCGCCAGGAAATAAACCAGCTGCAAAACCATATACTGAACCTGGGTAACAGGATCGAAAATTTTGAGCATCTGAATGCTGCCGGTGAAAAACGCCTGGCCGATCTGCAGGAGCAACTGGAACAGACGCATGATAGCATAAGTGATACGCGTAACGAGCTGGAGCAGATAACGGAGCAACTGCAAACCATTCAACAGAACATACAGAATGCAGAAGCTGAATTCCAGACTGTAGAGCAGGAATTCAATTTTGTAACTCAGCAATACAATCAACAGAACATTCAATATACTCGTCAGCAAAGCAAGCTGGAAGGCTTAAAGCAGGAACTTACATTCCGCACTAACCAGCTGAGCGACCTGAGGCACCAGATAGAAAATAACAGTGAGCAGCTGAAGATAACTACAGAACAACTGACCGAGACAGAAGGCAAGCTGCATTCAGGTGACAATGAGCTGTATGATCTGCTGACCAGGAAAGAAACAGAAGAACGTGAGCTGAATGAGAAGGACCGTGCCTACTATGAAATGCGCAATACTATTTCAGTGCAGGAGGGGCAGCTGAATCAGAAACGCCGCGAGAAGGAACATGCAGAAACATTGCTCAATAGCATTAAGGATCAGCTGAATGACATGAAGCTGAAGCTGGCAGGTATGAATGAACGCCTGAGCATTGAGTTCAAGGTGAATCTGGAAGATGTGCTTGATCAGCCACGTACAGGTGAAATGACGATAGAAGAGCTGACCGCAGAGGCTGAACGCCTGAAAAAGCGCCTGGAAAATATGGGCGAGGTAAATCCAACGGCCATAGAGGCCTATACGGAAATGAAGTCTCGCAATGACTTTATTGTAGAGCAGCGCAATGACCTGGTAAGTGCCAAAGAATCATTGCTTTCTACCATAGAAGAAGTAGAGAACACTGCCAATACCAAGTTCCGCGAAACATTTGATATGGTGCGCACGAACTTTATAACAGTATTTAAAGCGCTGTTCACTGAAGACGATAATTGCGATCTGCGTCTTACTGATCCTGATAATGTTGCAGAAAGCGGTATTGAAATATATGCACAGCCAAAGGGTAAAAAGCCAAGTACGCTCACACAGCTTTCCGGTGGCGAGAAGACGTTGACATCTACAGCCTTTTTGTTCGCTATCTATCTCATCAAACCGGCACCATTCTGTATTCTTGATGAAGTAGATGCACCGTTGGATGATGCGAACGTAGGTAAGTTCACACAGATGATACGTAAGTTCTCTGATAACTCACAGTTTATCATTGTAACCCACAATAAACAAACAATGGCATCTGTGGATGTGATATATGGTGTCACTATGCAGGAGCCTGGCGTCAGTCGCCTGGTGCCTGTGGACTTTAGAAGTTTAAATTAATGTAAAACAAAAGAGCAGTTAATTAACTGCTCTTTTGTTTTGATAAATAGTTACCTTTACACCCTTTATAATTGCTATAATGACAACGCTTACAGATGTACTGCATACCATAGCTGCCGATGTGCTTCATAATGAGGACAATATCCGCTATGATTTCAATATGTCCATAACACGCGATGTTCCGGGAACGGAAAAAGAATTTAATGAAACCTATGGCCAGGGTAAAACTTATTCCTTTCTTCTTGAAAATGAAGACCATGGCCGCCAGTTAGCAATAGCCCTGTACAGATATGTAACGGGAAAGGATATGGACCTGCCTGAGGGAAAGAAACATTCAGACATACCAACCCCGCTATTTCTCTTTGTTCATCTTCGCCCGATAAAAAAGGCTTAGGCTATTTCTTTATTCCGTAGAAGTACATCAGCACGCAAAGAAGAAGTGTGATGATGACGATGATAAGAGGCATATACTGGTCACGCTGCTCATGTGTTGCTCTTGCCTTCAGGTGATTATAGATCTGCAACAGCAAAGATTCATCATCATTAGCCAATATAGTCAGTCGCTCAGCTATTTCCCGCATATAGCGCAGTTCCAGTCGTTTTGTTTCCTTTAAAAGCTCTGATATGATTAGGTTGTTCGCTTCTGTATTGTTGTGCTGCTTTAATACAGCCATATGCGAGTCAGACAGTATCAGCAGTATATAATCTTTCAGACTGCTGTGGCTCATTCGGTAAGTATCCACTGTCTGCATATGCTGGCTTAGCTTTCTGCATTCCTGCAGTATCCATTCCGGGCTTATGTGCTGTTCGTGGCGCATGCGCTTGCCCATACCTGACAGCCAGCGCTCTTCATCATATTTCCTACGCTTGCCAGTGTTCGAAAGAATGCTATAGGCCTCATTGATCTCCTTGAAGTGCGCCTCTGTAAATTGATTCTCCCTATTCGTATCAGGGTGATACTGAAAGGCAAGCTTGCGGTATACTTTCTTTATCTCCTGCAGGTCAGCCTGCGGATTAACGCCTAATGTTTTATAATGATCCTTAAATGGCATTGAAACTATTGCGTTGCATCTTTATGGCGCCACAGGTACATGCATGCATAGGTGCGGTACGGCGCCCATTTCTTAGATATGCGCAACATTTTCTCCTTCATCTCTTTCTTGTTCTCCGGATCTATTTTGTAAAGCTTTATCATAGCCTGCTGTATGCCCAGGTCATCCACTGCAAATACATCTTCTCTGCCTAATGTAAACATGAGCAGCATCTCCACTGTCCAGCGGCCAACACCCTTTATCTGGGTCAGCATATCTATCAGTTCCTCATTGCTCATTTTGTTGATCTTCTTATCATCTAACTGATGTTCGGTAACAAAGCGCGCTACATTCTGCACATAATTTACTTTGGCGTTCGAAAGGCCGATAGCTCTCAGCTTATCAAAAGGAGTATCAATTATCTGCTGCGCAGATGGTTCTTCTCCGTCATATAATTCAAGAAAGCGTTTGAATAATACTTCTGCTACGCGCGTGGAAAGCTGCTGGCTCATAATAGACGCACAGAGTCGAAGGCAGATATTCTTTCGCTTTTTAGGACCTAAAGGGCCAAGCTCATTTATGATCGCTTGCAGTTTCTTATCTTTTGAAAGATGCTCTATATAGAGTGGAATTTCTTTGTTGGCCATAAATACAGCATGAATTTACATGATTATCCTTTATGCAAATGTTTATAGGCAGATATTATAAGGGCATTAATAAATGGACTTGTTAACAGATGTATCTACACGTAAATTTGCAGGGTACTAAAACAGCCGTTTTATGGATCGGCGTTTATTCTTAAAGGCGGGTAGCCTGGCGGCACTCGCACAATTTGCGCATATGTCTGGTTTATCAGCATTAGAAGCTTTGGAAAGGCACTTGTCGCCATCGGCACGTATGCCTGTGTTGTTTATCGGTCATGGCAGCCCTATGAACGCGATAGAAGATAATGCCTTTCACCGCAGCTGGCAGCAGCTTGGTGAAAAGCTGCCAAGGCCACAGGCGATATTGTCAATATCGGCCCACTGGATAACCACCGGCACGAAAGTAACCGGCAATACCAAACCCCGGACAATACATGATTTTGGCGGCTTCCCAAGAGAGTTATTTGAAGCACAATATCCTGCACCGGGGGCTCCTGAATTAGCTAAGGAAACAGCTTTACTTGTTCACCATACGCACGTCGCAACAGACGATAGCTGGGGACTTGATCATGGTACCTGGAGTGTATTGCTGCCCATGTATCCTGCCGCGGATATTCCTGTTTACCAACTGAGCCTGGACTATTCTCAGCCAACAAGTTATCACTACGAAATAGGTAAACAACTGAGCAAACTAAGAGACAAAGGTGTATTGATCATTGGCAGTGGCAACCTGGTACACAACCTGATGAAGGTGGACTGGAGTGGCGGCAACCATGTGTATGACTGGGCTGCTGAATTTGATGCTAAAATGACTGAATGGATCAATAAAGGCGATCATAAATCTGTGCTGGACTACCAAAAAATATTAGGCAATACAGCTACTATGGCACATCCTACTTATGATCATTTACTGCCTTTATTTTACATTCTTGGCCTGCAGCAGAAAGGTGAGCAGGTAAGCTATTTTAATGATGAGTTTCAGATGGCATCTATATCTATGCGATCCTTACAGATATCTTGATAAAACAAATGGCAGGCTAATAACCTGCCATCTAAATATGTTATTGATAGTAATTTACGCAATGTTCATTGCATGATTTTTACCGGGACTTTTCTCGATGAAATATTGTTTTTCACCATCAGGCAGTAATACGCGCACACTTCTCAGTCCTGAATCATCATAATCAAGTATCGCCTGCAGCTGATCGTTTTCCATTGGTTTGTAGCAATATTCCAGGCCATCTATCAATACGGTTTTGTTAGTGATAATGATTGAGCCCGATTCGCTGCCCTGCAGAACATGCTCGGAGCCGTCTGATAAGAAAGATATGGTTTGGGTACGGCCGTAAGCATAAGTTTTACCGCCGCGGCTTAACATTCTGTAAAGCGCTATAGTCAGGGCAATAGCAATCCCTAAGAGAATGAAACGCATGCACTAACAGTTAAAAGTATTGCCAAAAATGAGCTCAATAGTTTTGAAAATATGTCCGTTCTATTGCTTTCTGTCATGATGGGTATGGTACATTATATCATTTAAAAGAAACTCTCTAATTGGTAAATGCACAAAAAATCCTGATATAATTAGGCAAGTTTAACACAAAAAGTTTATTCATGATACATTGTGAAAGATTAAATTTTTCCACATCGATAAAAATCAATACAATTTAGCCTGCCAAATGGCCCGATAAACGGCTATAAAACCTGCTTTTTGTTTTGCTGCCAAAGGTAAAAGAATAAGGCGCCGCTCAGGATAATTGCGAGAGCCCCCAATATATATTGCCGACCATTGCTAAAGAATATATATAGCCAAATAATAATGCTAATAATAGCAGGAACAGGAAACAAGGGCATTTTATAAGGCATATCGCTCTCCTTATGCTTTTTACGCCATGCAATAAGCCCCACGGCTTGTGAAACAAACTGTATGAGGATGCGTACCACTACAATGGCTGTGATAACCTCACTAAGGCGAAACAATAAACTAAAGATAAGCCCCAGGCCACCGAGTACCAGCAAGGAAACATGAGGTATTTTATGACGAGGATGAACCCTGGCAAATACAGGAAAAAAATCGCCGTTGACAGCTGCTGCATATGGCACACGCGAATAGCCCAGTATAACTGAAAAGAGCGAAGCAACAGCAATGCCCAGAATAAGAATAGTAGCAAACTTACCGGCTGCCGGACTACTGATATGTTCGAAATAAGTGCTTACAATAAATTTCGAGCCTGCTATTTGCTGCCAGGGCAATACCCCCAGAATAATAGTCTGCATGCTAAGGTACAGTATTGCTATACCGGTAATAGATATAAAAATGCTGCGAGGTATATTGCGTGCAGGGTTTTTAATTTCAGCGCCCAGGTGGCATACATTGTAATAACCCAGGTAAGAGTATACGGACTTGACAGAAGCCATGCCCAAGGCCATGAATAAAGTATTGCCGGTAGTCATAGATGGCAGATGCCAATTGAATGCAAGATGACTATTGAAGTGCTGCAGGCCCGATAAGATGAGCCACAACAAAGTGCCTATAGTAAGTAGCCCAAAGACTATAGAAATGCGACCTATGCTTTTAATATTGCGGTATAACAGCAACACTAAAATTAAAATAAGCGTAGCGCTCACTAATTTCTGCTGCCAGCCTTCAAGCGGAATAAGATAGGTGAGGTATTGAGAAAAGCCTATAGCGCCACTTGCTACAACCAATGGAGCCTGTATGACTGTTTGCCATATAAATAAGAAAGCCATAAAACGCCCCCATTTACCAAATAGCTTTTGAAGAAAAGCATAGCTGCCACCAGCTTCAGGCCATTTTGCGCCCAACTCAGCCCAAACCATTCCATCGGTAAAGGAAAGCAAGGCACCTAACAGCCAGGCAAATATAGCGGTTGGCCCTTGCATGATGCCAACAATAAGAGGTAGGGTGACAAAAGGGCCAATGCCTACCATGTCTATCATGTTAATAGCTGTTGCCTGGGCTAAGGAAAGCCCGCGAACAAGTGTAGATTCATTATTGCCCGATGCCTGCAAGCTTCTATAATTTCCCGCAAAGTAATAAACGCCTTGCGAGTATGAGAGCGCAGGGCGTGATTTTTTTGCTTATGTGCAAATAACAATGTTTTATGTTGACGCTGCGAGGTGCTAAAGATTAAATGAACTTATTGTCCTTAGCTGCTTTAATAGCGTCAGCTTTGGAGTGCACGTTGAGCTTCTGGTAAATATTCTTGATGTGGGATTTTACTGTTTCCAGGTCTATAAACAGTTCCTGGGCTATGCGCTTACGGCTTTTGCCGGTAGATATCTGTTCGAGTATTTCTGTCTCGCGGCGGGTGAGTGGCGAAGATTCATTTCTTTTAAAGGAATCAATAACCATGCGTGCTATATGCGCACTCATGGGGCCGCCACCTTCCATTACTTCATGAATAGCACTTATGATCTTTTCAGGCGGTGTATTCTTTGTAAGATAACCGGATGCGCCATTACCTAATGCGCGGAAGATAAGTATGTCCTGTTCGTAAACAGTAAGAATAAGGATGTATGTTTCAGGCAGTAATTTTTTTAGCTTGGGTATTGCATCAATACCAGACATGCCAGGCAGCTCTACGTCTAGCAATATAACGTCCGGGTCATCTGTTGCTATCTTTTTTGCAGCTTCTTCATAAGAGGGATAGCTGCTTACAACTTTGTATCCTGCCGTATTGCCTATAAGAAAGCTATAACCTTCCCTTATTGTTTCGTCATCTTCTATTATCGATACTCTTATATCAAGGTCGCGGCTCATATTGCTGATATTTAATAATATAAAGTTCTGACACTTTAATTAATATTTAATCACCCCAATCAGGTTATTTTAGTGCTTATCTTAAAGGAAAGACTTATCACGGTACCTTTCCCTTCTGTTGAATCAATATATAGCTTGCCATGTATGCGGTTGGCACGTACATTCATATTGTCAATGCCGTGACCTTTTTTTATGTGCTGCATATCAAAGCCTTTGCCGTTATCTGTAAGTATCATTTGCAGTACGTCCCTTCGTTTGAAGCTTATTTCCAGCTTCACCTTAGTAGCCTTTGAATACTTCATGCAGTTATTCAATGCCTCTTTGAATATCATGATCAGGTTGCGGCTTACATCCAATGGCATTCGGTAGTTCTGCCAGCGGCTGTCTGTGCCAACGAAGGTGAACTCAGTATTAGTGTATTGAAAGAGTTCGATGCCTACATCCCTTATACGGTGCAGTATTTCATATAGGTTGTCATTGGTTGGCTTTAAAGACCAGAGTATGTCTTTTGTGCCACTGTACAACTGGCCGGTGTTGTCCTGGATTTGATTTAGTATGCGGTCTATATCCGGAGTTACATTGTCTATTTTATTTTTCAGGACATTGGTAAGCACATTAATGCGGGTGAGTTTATTGCCCACTTCATCATGAAAATCTTCTGCAGTGCGCATGCGTATTTTAGCCTGCTCTTCTGCACGCAGCTTGCGTAATAGTTTTTCCCTGTTTTGCTTACGGGTATTTACAATATATTGTATGGTAACACCAAGCAGAATGCAACCCAGCAGTATAATAAGCCTGAACAGCCCCGTTTTTTGAAATGGTGTGACAATAGTAAAGCTGTACTTAAGGTCCTTTGCCTGCTTCTCGCTGCC
>JBQCEX010000088.1:0-8160 GCA_051959855.1 Flavipsychrobacter sp.
CTGTTTTACTGCATTATCCACATCTGCAGATGACAGCAATTCTTCAAAGCCATTGCCGGTCAACTCAGACTTCATTGGGGCAACTATTTCTAATGGATACATTTATAATTCTTTTGCCTGCAAATTTACGGTATCTACCGATTATTAACTAAATACACACATAACTAATATCAATCTTCAAATCAATACTCCCGATTTACTTTTAGAGAACATTTTACCACACTTTATAATCCATGAGAAAAATTTTAATGCTATTAGGCGCTTCTTGCCTTTTATACTCCTGTTCCAATAATACCCAAAAACAAACTGATGTAACTGAAAATAACAGTGAAAAGCTGTCAAAAATACTTAATGACTATTGGGAGGAAGATATGCAGCTCTTTCCATTGGATGCTACCTCGCACGGCGACTATCGCTACAACGACAGACTGACAATAACAATAGCTGATAGCTTTCGTGACAGCCTGAAACGTTTTTACACAAAGTATCAGGATGAGATCAATGCTATAGACACAGCTAACCTGAATGCTGATGAGCTCATAAGCTATAAGCTATTCAAATATGAAATGGCTATGGGCCTGGAAGGGCTTAAATTCCACACTAACTACCTGCCCATTAACCAGTTTTGGTCACTTACGCTTGACTTGCCCCAGTTAGGTTCAGGGGAAGGCAATCAGCCTTTCAAATCTGTGCAGGACTATGATAATTTCCTTAAGCGTTTATCAGTGTTTCCTGCCTGGGCAGATACTGCTATTGCCAATATGCGTAAAGGTATGGCTACCGGCTGGGTGCTCCCACACACGCTTGTTGTTAAGGTTTTGCCTCAGCTCAAGGCAATGCTGGTAAAAAATGACACCGCAAGTATATTTTATGGCCCGCTTAAAAAAATGCCGGATAGTTTTTCGGCTGACACAAAGCAAAAACTTACAGCAGCTTACACTAAAGCTATAGATAGCATTGTTATCCCTACGTTCAGTAAGTTGTACAATTTTATGCAGCAGGAGTATCTGTCGAAATCCCGCAGTACAAGTGGTATTAGCGATATTCCGGGCGGTAAAGAATATTATGATTATTGTGTGCACTACTGGACAACAACTGATCTCAGTGCCGACAGTATTTACAATATCGGCCTGTCGGAAGTTGCCCGTCTTACTACCGAAATGACCAAAGTAAAAGATGAAGTAGGTTTCAAAGATGATCTCAAATCGTTTTTCACTTATTTAAATACAGACAAGCAATTTTTCCCCTTCACCACGCCACAGCAGGTTATTGACAGCTTCTGGAATATTAAAAAGCAGGAAGATCCACAGTTGAAAAAACTGTTTACACACCCTCCTAAGACCCCTTTTACCATCAGGCAGACAGAAGCTTTCCGTGCAGCCTCGGCCAGTGCAGAATATAATCCTGCTTCTGAGGATGGCAGCCGTCCGGGCATTTTTTATGTCCCCATACTGGACGCTAAAAAATATAATGCTACCGGTATGGTAACACTTTTTCTGCACGAGGCTATTCCCGGCCATCACTACCAGACATCCATCCAGCAGGAGAATAAAGCGCTGCCTAAATTCAGGCGCTTTCTCTGGTATGGTGCATATGGCGAAGGCTGGGCCTTATATTCAGAGTCGCTGGGTAAGGAACTAGGCGTTTATGATAATCCTTACCAGTACTTCGGCCACCTGAGCGATGAAATGCACCGTGCTATCAGACTGGTAGTGGATGTTGGTATTCACCATAAAGGCATGAGCCGGGAAGAAGCTATTAAATACATGACAGAACATGAACGTATTTCTACAGAAGAAGCTACGGCTGAAATTGAACGTTATATGGCTATACCAGGTCAGGCTTTATCTTATAAAATGGGACAATTAACAATAAGTTCAGAAAGAAAGAAGTACGAAACACAATTAGGTAGTAAATTTGACATAGCCGCTTTTCATAATGAAGTATTAAAAGATGGTTGTCTGCCACTCGATATACTGAAAAAAAACCTGGAAAGCTGGGCTAAAAAACAATCAAAATAATGGAGTATTTCCGATTTGCCACACGTGCATACCTGGATACGCTGATCAATAAACGTCCCCACGAAACCAAACTGGGTGAACAGGTAGAAATTGTTCATAGTCATAATTGGGAAGAAGAATTAAGAAATTGCAAGGCCAAATATGTATTGCTGGGTATTCCCGAAGACATTGGTGTTCGTGCTAACTACGGGGTGGGCGGGACAGACAGCTTCTGGGAGCCTGCATTAAGGTCATTGCTTAATGTGCAAAATACCAATGCTTTTGATGGTAGTAATCTACTGGTATTAGGAGCATTTGATTTTACCGAGCAAATGCAGCGCTCACAAAATATGGATGTGATAGAGCTGCGTACGCTTGTTGCTGAAATAGATGAGATCATACATCCGCTTATCGGCAGTATAGTGACGGCAGATAAAATCCCGATCGTTATAGGTGGTGGCCATAATAACAGCTTTCCGCTCATTCAGGGTACTTCCGGTGTTAGTAATATCCAGATCAATTGCATTAACCTCGATGCACATGCCGACTTTCGTATGATGGAAGGCCGTCATAGCGGCAATGGGTTTAGTTACGCCAAGCGAAAGGGTTTTTTGGATAAATATGCAGTGATCGGTTTGCATGAGAACTATAATGCGCAGAATATTATAGATGAAATGGCGGCGGATCATGATATTCTTTATTCATTTTATGAAGATATTTTCATCCGGGCAGAAATAAGCTATGAGCAGGTCCTGAAAGATGCCATTCATCACGTAAAAGGGAAGCTGACAGGAGTAGAACTTGATCTTGATTGTATCGCTTATACTTTATCCAGCGCTCATACCCCTTGTGGCATTAGCCCCCGTATAGCCAGGCAATACCTTACTATGTGCGCTGATGCAGCTAATGTCGCTTATGTCCATATTGCGGAAGGCGCTGTAAGGTTAGCTAATGGTAGGGAAGACCTTTCTACGGCTAAACTCGTTACGTATCTTATAACTGATTTTATTAAAGCAAACATAAAATACCATCAGCCGGTAACAGTGTAGTATTTATTAAATCTATTTAACAATCAGTGGCACACCCTTTTATTCATATCTAATGCAAAAGATAGGAACTATGATTACGCAAACGGATTTGACAGATAATATACAGGCGGATATACCCGAATTATCCGGCACTTTGTGCGAAAAGGATAAAACGAAGAATGTGTACCAGGTGATGTACACGCTACTCGATTATACCCACGCTAAAATAGTAGAGCACAACTTTAATACAGTGAAGAAATGCCTTCAGTTGGCAGAAAAACTATACGAAAAAGGTAATGGTATGGTACGTAACGCAGTAGTTAACGTATTTATCTATTCATTTTCAAAATTCCTGCTGCACGACGAGGAAGATCGAAAGGTATTGGTTGGTCTTATACCTGTCACACTCTACACACTCTATGTAAAGCAGATGCTGCATAGTAATCTGTAAAAGAATAAGGCGATACAACAGTATCGCCTTATTCTTTTAAATTCTTCCCTGTTCGTAGGTAACGTTCTTGAAATAATCTACATCTTTCAGCAATGTTCGCTTCTTTATCTGAAGTTTAATAAATGCTGCTACAGATGATATAGGTGATAAAACAAAAATACCCACAAGCAATAGGTTCTTAAATTGTTTGATCCTGCCCACGCGATTTGGGTCTTTAGGCCCTCCCTTTTCACGTATGTATTTAGCCCAGTAACGGAAATTTTTTATACCACGCTGCTCCAGCAATACCAGCCCCGGATTTAATACTACTGCCTTATCCTTTAGCAGGTCGTCCTGAAGCGTCATGAAATCATTGCCAATAAGATGTTTATTAATGGTCTTACCAAAACGTGTAGCGTTTTTTACATCCACTTCCTGTACCCCTGCTGCCGGTAGCCAGCCGGAAGCTTCCTTTTGCCCCTTCATGGCCCAGCGTATGATCGTCAGCAGGGAGATGAGGTTAGTATTAGTATCAGTAAGTACTATATTGCCTACCAGCTTGGCGCCCAATTGCTGCAAATATGCCTTTACTTTTTCTTGTCCATGCAGCCACATATTCCTGCAGCCTATCACAGTTACCACAGGTTTGTCCTTTAGCACGGCAGCTGATGGACTTTGCAGGAACGAACTGACAGGCTGCGATGGATTAAGGAACCATGGCTGGTAGCCCAGCACTACAAGATCATAATGTTTGTTCATTATTTCCTCAGATAAGGGTTTTACCTCTATCGGGATATGCTGAACCGATTCCGGCATCGCATCAAAGAATTGTGTGGTTTTCCAGGGAAATGGAAAATCATGCACTGGTTCTATGCGCGTGTAGGTAATATCTGCGTTACCTTGAACGTCAGCTAGTACATTATCCAGTATGTCCTTTATTTGTCCGGTCTGCGTATAGTATAGTACTAATATGCTTGGTTTCATGTTTGTGATTAAGCTGTTTTATACTACTGTTAGGTACATATACGCGTAGGTAAATCGTGCACTCTCAGGTACCATTACCAGTAGCCTGTCGCCTTTTTTCAGCATGCCTGTATTCAGCATTTCTTCCAGCATCAGGTATGGCGATGCACTGCCCACATTACCTACTTTAGGCAGGTTATAAAACCATTTTTCATATGGCAGGTCCATACCTATATTATTATGGTATTCGTATATCTGCTTTTTAAAGAATTCGCTAGACATATGCGGTACATAATAGTCTATCTGGTCGCCTGTCAGGTTATATTTCTTCATTAGCTTTTCAATGAACATACCCCCGCGCGGCACTATGTTATCGCCCAGCAGGCGTGTATCTTGTTTGTAAGAAAATACGCTTTCGCTGTTCCATTGTTCAGCGTTCATATCATTCCAGCCGGTTAGCGACGCGTCCTCATTTTTTACAGCGCCTGCATACATGCAGGTTTCTATTTCATTAGCATAAGAGATGATCTCTAACCATTCTATTTTCAACGAAAGCCCATCTTTATTTGGTTCAGGTTGCATCAGTGCAGCTCCGGCACCATCGCTCAGCATCCAGCGCAGAAAGTCTTTTTCAAATGCTATAAACGGGTTGTTCTCCATATCACGCCACGTTTCTGCTTCAGGCTGAAAACGAGAGGCATGTGTCCATGATGAAAAACGCTCAGAACCGCTGCTTACAGCTACATCTGCCAGGCCACTGCCTACAGCCATATAGGCATATTTCATAGCCTGCATACTGCTGCAGCATGCTCCTGCCGCCGACATGATTTCCATGTTGTGTGTACCTAGCTCACCATGTATCATGGCAGCATGAGAAGGCAATACTTGTTCCGGCGAGGTAGTGCCTACAGCCAGTACTTGCAGTTTTTCAATAGGCAATTGCTCATCAAATAGTTTCTTGATGGCTATTGTTGCCATTTCCGAGTTGGTATGGGTCCGTACACCATCTTTGTAAGCGTAGTACCTCGTCTTTATGCCATTATTTCTTAATACTATGGTCCTGGCGCGTGAAGGTCTTCCGTTTACCATGCCCAGCACATTTTCCATTTCGTCATTGCTTATAGGCTCATTTGGCAAATACTTGGAAAGTCGAGTAATATAAACTGGTCTCACTATGTATGATATTTGTTTTTAAAATTGTCCATCCAAAATAGCAAATATTTGCACACCTCGCCTGATACCAATATAGCATTCGGCAATGGTGTTTATGATTGCTTATTTCAATGGTGATAAAAGTTTGATTATTAGATTGTACGACACAATAAATTCAATTACAAATAAATCATGCCAGCTAATCGATAGGGAAATTTATTAGCAGGCACATAATATTCCCTGCAAAATACATTCCGAATATAAAATCAGCAATAAAAATTACCACTCCTGAAAAAGATATTTTGAAATACTATACAACAATAAATACACGTTTAATTATTATCAAATTGCCTATTTGTTGTAGGGTATTTTTTATATATTTGTTAAACACCTTACTATATCCCTATGCCCCTGCTTAAAAGAAAATTTATACCTTTTGCATACTGCTGTATTAGTATTGCTGCCTTCACCTATGTCTTAATTCGTTCACTTACCGTATCAATAACTTTTGACGAGGTTTGGACAATTAAAGACTTTGTGCCTTTACCTGTAATGTACATCATCAACTATACTCCTCCTGATGCTAATAATCATATCATAAACACACTGCTAATAAAGCTTCTTTTTGCCTTTGCTAATCATAATGTGTTTATTGCACGTTTGCCTAATGTTTTAGCGTTCATCTTATACCAGTATTTTGGTTATCGTCTTTGTAGTAAATTTCTTTTGCCATTCATTGGGTTGGCAGCTTATCTGCTGCTGTTGCTCAACCCATTTTTGCTTGATTTTTTTAGTTTGGCTCGTGGCTATGGCATTGCTTTAGGCATGCAAATGGCATCATTCTATTATTTCGCCATTTATATCAAAGACTTAAGCCCGCGTTTTGCTTTGCTCACACTTGTTTTTGGCAGCTTGTCTGTACTTAGCAATTTTCCAGGTCTTAACTATTGGCTGGCAATGTTTTTTATCATTCTGTTCTTGCCACTTATCATAAAACACAAGGTTAAGTATCGTCTCATACTTATTAATAGCTTATTAACTGCTGGTTTCTTACTTCTTATTATTTATGAACCTATAAGAAAAATGAAAGAAAATGGCGATTTATATTATGGTGGTAATAATGATTTTTACCATGACACTTTAATTTCTCTGATAAAATATTCTTTTTATAGCCCTGCCATTTCACATACAGCTATTCTTTCGCTTAATGTCTTTCTTGCATTTTGTATAGTAATTATTGCTGATTCATATTATTTCAATTATTCACTCTATTCGTTAAAGACAACTCTACTTGTTGTTCTTACTATTAGCATTGCCTCTGTCATCACTCAGCACTATCTATTACATACCTTATACCTTATAGATAGAACAGCCTTGTTTTTTTATCCATTATTCATATTGCTTTTATGCCTTGCCATAAATGATTTTCCTTCAGCGCCTTTATCTATTACACTTGTAGCTCTACCTGTACTTGCTTTTTCTGTTAATTGTTTTCGGCATACTAATTTTTTTAAGACAGCAACCTGGTATTTTGATGCTCATACGTTATCCATTCTTAGGTATATTAATAATCAAGGTAAAACAAAAGGTAGACCTGTTACCGTTGATTTTTCTTGGCCTTTTCAAAGTTCATTTTATTATTATGCAGAGACCAATAAATATCCTTTTGTAAAAATAATTATGAATAGAGAGGATAGGGCTGCCATTCAGGACACTGCTAACTATTATGTTTACTTAAACCGATCGCTTGAGAAAGTAGGCTACAATACCGATGAGCAAAAAATATGCAATCTGAAAAAAGATACTGTATTGATTTATCCTCAGGAAGGTGTATACCTATTCACTCATTTGCGCCATTGATGTAAAAAAAGCCTCCTCTGGAAAGAGAAGGCTGTACCAACTTTATGAGAATTTATTGTTATTGCTCGCTTGATGCCGTTCCGCCTGTACTATTGAGGCCATAATAATACATACCATTGCTGCCCGGATAAAAACCGCCTATTTGCAGGTTCGATTGATTAATGGCTAATGACTGTTGTAGATCGTTTACTGAGTTTATTGCTGCATCATTCAGACTTGTTATTACAAAACCTTTATGCATTCTTGTCTGTTTGGCCAGCGGGCCATCTCCAAGATCGGTTACTACGGCACCTCCATCCACGCCATACTTGCTTCGTTCCCCACTGGTCAGGTTGCGCATGCTGGCGCCTAATAGTCGCGCAGCACTTTCTTCTTTTATTATGGAGGTGGTACCATCTATATTTTTCAGTTCTATGGTCGTATTGTAGGTTTTACCGCTGCGTACATAGCTTACGCTTATGTTATCGCCTGGCTTGTAGCGGGCTACCTGTTCCATCAGTTCTGGGCCTGTATGGGTAGCTATGCCGTTTATGCTTACGATAAAGTCTCCTTTAGCTATGCCTGCTTTTGCAGCACCGCTGTTAGGCGCTACTCCGTTCACATACACACCGTCATTTTTATCTATGCCCAGTTGGCTTAGCTGTTCAGGGGTAGCATTTTTATAGTCCATGAACTGGATGCCCATATAGCCACGCTGCACGGAGCCATATTTCATCAGGTCGTTAAC
>JBQCEX010000089.1:0-7915 GCA_051959855.1 Flavipsychrobacter sp.
ATTTTATATTGGTACTTGAACGTTGTAGTTAACCTTCTCAATTCTAAAATATTACAAATCAGTTATAAATGCTCAGCTCTGCAGGACGAAAAAGAGTAATAATAAGTAACATTTTACCCAGTGTAGATAAAGGCCAATTTCCAGCGAAAGCGATAATTAATAGGGAGTTAAAAATAACAGCGGATATTTTCACCGACGGACATGATGAGATAGCTGCCAGTATTTTACTAAAACATGCTACTGATAAACAATGGAAAGAGTATCCATTAACACTCATTAATAATGATCATTGGTACTACAGCTTTCTTCCTGCTAAACTTGGGATATACCAGTTCCAAATGCTTGCCTGGATTGACGATTTTACTACCTGGACGAATGGGCTGAAAAAGAAATTCGAGGCGGGACAAGATGTTGCCGTAGAGCTACAAATAGGGGTGCAGCTTGTGGAAGATGCAATAACGCGTTCCACAGGAAAGAGCAAGGTTCAATTGCAGCAGTGGATAGAAACATTAAAATCCAGCGATAAAGACATTTCTGAAAAAGTTGCCTTTGTTCAACAAAATGATATTAAAGATGTCTTGGTCAAATGCAGAAATAAAAATAGGGTAACTCAATATCCACAGGTATTTGAAGTGTTTGTTGAAAGACAGAGGGCTGGGTTTAGTGCCTGGTATGAACTATTTCCCCGGTCTGCGGCTAAAGAAATAGAACGCCATGGGACATTTAACGATGTTATTAAGATATTGCCACGCATTGCCCATATGGGATTTGATGTAGTATATTTTCCTCCTATACATCCTATTGGCGAGGTAAATAGAAAGGGAAGAAATAATTCATTGAAGGCCAATGCAGATGATCCTGGTTCACCTTGGGCCATAGGCAATAAAAAAGGTGGGCATAAAGCGATCCATCCGGAATTAGGCACATTAAAAGACTTTAAAAAATTAATAACAGAAGCGCAGAAATGCGGACTTGAGATTGCAATGGATATTGCTTTTCAATGCGCACCTGACCATCCTTATGTATCGCAGCATCCTGAATGGTTTAAATGGCGGCCAGATGGAACGGTACAATTCGCTGAAAATCCACCTAAAAAATATGAAGATATATTGCCTTTCAATTTTGAAAGTGAAGATTGGGAAGGGCTATGGCAGGAATTGAAGAGTGTAATTGAATATTGGATAAAGAACGGCATTTTTATTTTCAGGGTTGACAATCCTCATACTAAGGCAATACCTTTCTGGGAATGGGTTATTAAAGAAATAAAGGAGCAACACCCGGAAGTGATTTTCCTTGCAGAAGCGTTCACCCGCCCAAGAATAATGGAACGTTTAGCCAAAATCGGATTTACCCAATCTTATACTTACTTCACCTGGCGACATACTAAGAGAGAGCTGGAAGAATATATTGAGGAGCTTACACAAACTGAACTTAAATACTACTTCCGGCCGAACTTTTGGCCAAATACTCCTGATATCTTAACACCTGAACTGGCTACAGGCAAAGAAAACGGTCATATAATACGGTTAATACTTGCGGCAACGTTATCTTCTAACTATGGCATTTATGGCCCCATATATGAATTAAATATCGAGGAGACAATGCCCGGTAAAGAAGAATATAATCACAATGAGAAATATGAAATAAAACATTGGGATTGGGACTTTTATACGAAAACTTATGAGCTTATAACCAGGATAAATAAGATTAGAAAAAGAAATCATGCTTTTCAAGCTACAGATAATATTGTATTTGCTGAAACGACAAATGATCATATCATTTGTTATGTGAAGTATGACCAAGAATCTGAGAATGTTTGTATAGTGGCAGTTAACCTGGATCCTTTTAATACTCACAGTGCGAATATAAAGTTACCTGTTATTAAAGATTATAAATGGCCGAATGCTATACAGGTTACTGATCTATTGAGCGGTGATAAATACCAATGGAATGGTGAGTGGAATTATGTAGAACTAAACCCTTACGATATACCGGCACACATACTAAAAGTAGCTGCAAATAACAACATATGACTGACAAGCAATCAACTATTGACGATAAAATACACTGGTACAAGGATGCAGTGATTTATGAACTGCATGTTAAAGCCTTTCGTGATAAGAACTGTGATGGTATAGGCGATTTTGAAGGCTTACTGGAAAAGCTTGACTATTTGCAGAACCTCGGTATTACAGCTATCTGGTTGTTACCTTTTTATCCTTCGCCTTTGCGTGATGATGGCTACGATATAGCAGATTATTACAGCGTGAATCCTGCTTATGGTAATATCAGGCAATTTAAAAAGCTACTGCAGGAAGCGCATAAACGAAATCTGAAAGTTATTACCGAGCTTGTTATTAATCATACCTCTGACCAGCATCCATGGTTTCAAAGAGCAAGACGTGCACCCAAAGGGTCGCCGGAACGGAATTACTATGTTTGGACCGATAATCCGGAACAGTATAAGGACGCACGAATCATTTTCCAGGACTTCGAATCTTCTAACTGGACATGGGACCCTATAGCTCAGCAATATTATTGGCATCGCTTCTTTTATCATCAACCTGATCTTAATTATGATAACCCGGCAGTACAGCAGGAGGTTTTTAAAATGATTGACTATTGGTGTGGTATGGGGGTAGATGGATTCAGATTAGATGCTGTGCCATACCTGTTTGAACGAGATGGAACAAATTGCGAAAACCTGCCGGAAACGCATGCTTTCCTGAAAAAGTTGCGTAAACATGTAGACGATAATTTCCCGGGTACTTTGCTGCTTGCAGAAGCTAATATGTGGCCGGAGGATGCGGCCTATTATTTTGGTAATGGTGACGAGTGCCAAATGAATTACCATTTCCCCGTCATGCCACGTATGTTCATGGCACTGCAAATGGAGGATAGATATCCCATTGTAGACATTTTTGATCAGACGCCGGCTATACCTGAAACTTGTCAATGGGCGATTTTTCTGCGCAACCATGATGAGCTAACACTTGAAATGGTTACAGATGAGGAGCGTGACTATATGTATAAAGTGTATGTGAAGGATCCTAAAGCCCGGATAAATTTAGGTATCAGGCATAGATTAGCTCCATTAATGGAAAATAACAGAGCTAAGATTGAATTACTTAACTATCTGCTTTTTTCTTTACCAGGTACTCCGGTTATTTATTATGGTGATGAAATAGGGATGGGCGATAATTTTTACCTCGGGGATAGAGATGGGGTGCGCACGCCCATGCAATGGACCGTAGATAGAAACGCGGGCTTTTCAGAAGCGAACCCTCAACGTTTATATCTCCCTGTTATTCTTGATCCGCTTTATCACTATGAATCGGTGAATGTAGAGATCGAGAACAGAAATACCTCATCGCTGCTATGGTTTATGAAGCGTCTCATAAATACCCGTAAGAAGCACAAGGCATTTAGCAGGGGAGATATGAAAATTGTGAATACTGAGAATCCTAAAGTGCTTTCCTTTACACGTAGCTATGAAAAGGAGATCATGTTGGTGGTTGTAAATCTTTCCCGCTTTTCGCAACCCGCAGAGCTTGACCTTTCCGAGTATAAAGGATATCAACTTGTAGAAATATTTAGCAATAATATCTTCCCAACTATAAAAAGCGACGTTCCCTATTTTTTTACGTTATCACAATATGAATGTCAGTGGTTTTTACTCAAGGATGTAAGTCATCCAATTGATACAACACAATCCACGCCGGTAGTTGAAATGAATGAATGGGGAGATATATTGAGGGGGCAGACAAAAGAATTGATGGAAAGTGCTATACTGCCTAACTATTTGTCTAAAATGCGTTGGTTCGGCGGTAAGGCACGTGTGATACAAGGTATGCGCATTGTAGGGCAAAGTAAAGTAGTTACAGCTGATATCAATATTTTAGTCTTATTAATTGAAGTGTCATATAACAGTGAGTTACCGGAAATTTATCAGTTGCCAGTTACTTATGCACCTGATACGCTGGCAGCGAATATTAGGGAGAATTACCCACGTTCAGTAATATGCAATATCAAAATAGGAGATATTACGGGTGTACTATATGATGCATTGTTCAGCGAGACTTTCCAGCAAGAGATCATTAAACAAATGAGCAGCAATGCAAAAATTGATGCGACGGACAATGATGAAATTGTATTTACAGGGAATAAATTTCTGAGACAATATTTAAAAGAAAAAGACAAGGTAAAATCCAGGATTCTTGCTGCTGAACAGAGTAATACTTCTATTGTGTATGATAATACCTTTTTTCTAAAACTGTATAGAAAAGTTGATAAAAGTATTAATCCAGATGTTGAGATAACCAAGTTTCTAACCGAAAAGGCAAAATTCACTCATATACCTGCATATGTAGGCAATATAGAATGGGATTCTCAAAACGGGACCATGGTGCTGGGAATGATGCAGGAAATGGTAGATAATAATACTGACGGGTGGAGCTATATGCTTGACAGGCTGAGCAGCTTTAACGAAAAAATATTGGCAGATCAGAAAATGCATGCAGCAGCAGCGGATGTCAAAAACGCGCAGGTGAAGCCAATAACTTATGATGATCTTTCAACCGAGATTAAAGTATTGTTAGAGACACCAGTGACTGAAAGGGTTCAGCAATTAGGAGAAAGGACAGCAGAAATGCATATGGCGCTTGCATCGGGGAAGGATGATCCTGCATTTAAGCCCGAGCCATTTTCCCTGCATTATCAGCGCTCTTTATTCTCTTCATTCCAGTCATTGGTAAGAAAGACTTATCAGACGCTTACCAAGACTATGAGCAAGCTGCCTGATGATGTGAGACAAGAGGCTGAAGAAGTGCTAAAAATGAGAGATGAAGTACTGCTTAGATTGAAGGCTGTCTATAAAAAGAAATTTGATGTGCTGAAAATCAGGGTGCATGGCGATTATCATTTAGGTCAAACACTCTTTACAGGTAAGGATATTCTAATTATTGATTTTGAAGGTGAGCCTGCTAAAACATACAGTGAGCGTAGATTAAAGCGTTCTGCGCTGAGGGATGTGGCTGGCATGATACGGTCTTTTCATTATGTGGCTTACGGCAGTTTGTTTTTGAATAATAGCCTGCATAAAGAGGATATAAAAAAGCTGGTGCCTTATGTAGAGCAATGGCAGCACTACATGAGTGGCCTGTACCTGCAATCCTATCTGCATAAGGTAGACGGAGCCTTATTAGTACCCGAAGATAAAGAAGACCTGCATGTGCTGTTACAGACATATATACTTGAAAAAGCAATTTATGAGCTCAACTATGAGCTGAACAATCGCCCGGATTGGGTAATTATTCCCTTAAGAGGAATAAAGGCAATCATGGAGCAGAATTATACTTATTAACTATGGCTACTGAAACGGAGAAAAAAGTAAGAGTGAAAAAAGAAAAGACAGCAGCTCCGCCTGCTGCTCCTGTCCATACTTCATTATGGACAGACTATGATATTGATTTGTTTAAGGCCGGGTATCATTATCAGCTCTATAATAAGCTGGGATCACATATATTAAACGCCGATGGTGTTGAAGGAACCTATTTTGCAGTATGGGCACCCAATGCTAAATATGTATCTGTTATTGGAAACTTTAATGGCTGGAACAGATACAGTCATAGTATGAATGTTCGCTGGGATGGTTCAGGGATATGGGAGTTGTTCATACCGGTCTTGAAACAAGGTGAATATTATAAATACTATATAGAATCACATCACGGATATAGTGTAGAGAAAGGTGATCCCTATGCTATCCATTGGGAGACGCCGCCTGCTACAGCTACGGTAGTGTGGGATCGGGAGTTTAAATGGACGGATAAGAAGTGGATGAAGCAGCGTAATGAACAGGGATGGTTTGATAAGGCTTTGTCTATTTATGAATTGCATATTGGTTCATGGCGCAGAAAGGATAATAATGAGTATCTATCTTACAGAGAGCTTGCTGATGAGTTGCCAGGCTATTGTAAATATATGGGCTTCACGCATGTTGAGTTCATGCCGGTAATGGAGCATCCATTTTATGGATCGTGGGGATACCAGATCACAGGTTATTTTGCACCAAGCAGTCGCTATGGCACGCCGCAGGACTTTATGCACCTGGTGAATGAGTTGCATAATGCAGGTATAGGCGTAATACTGGATTGGGTGCCTTCTCATTTTCCGGCTGATGAGCATGGACTTGTATATTTTGATGGCAGCCATTTATATGAACACGAAGACCCCAAAAGAGGTTTTCACCCCGAATGGAATAGCTGCATATTTAACTACGGCAGGAACGAGGTAAAAGCCTTTCTTATTTCGAATGCTTTGTATTGGCTGGATAAGTATCATATAGACGGCTTGCGTGTAGATGCGGTAGCCTCAATGCTATACCTGGACTATTCACGAAAAGCAGGCGAGTGGCTGCCGAATGAATATGGAGGAAGAGAGAACCTGGAGGCTGTGGGGTTTATAAAAGAGTTTAATACTGCGGTCCATACCCATTATCCTGATGTAATGACCATAGCCGAAGAATCGACTGCATGGCCCGGCGTTACTCACCCGGTGCAAGCAGGCGGCCTGGGATTTGATATGAAATGGATGATGGGCTGGATGCACGACACACTGCGCTATTTTGGTTATGACCCGGTCTACCGCAGCTACCATCAGAACGATCTTACGTTTAGTATTTTTTATGCTTTCTATGAGAAATTCGTTTTGCCATTGTCTCATGATGAAGTGGTGTATGGTAAGTATTCATTGATTATGAAAATGCCGGGTGATGATTGGCAGAAATTTGCTAACCTGCGCTTATTATATGCTTATATGTACGGTACACCGGGAGCGAAGCTACTGTTTATGGGTGGAGAGATAGCCCAGCAACATGAGTGGCGCCATGACTACAGCCTTGACTGGCATGAAAATCTGAATCCTAACAACAGGGGCATTCAAACCTTGCTTAAAGATCTGAATGCCTTGTATTGCGAAACCGCTTTGCATGAAAACAATTTCTCGCCGCAGGGCTTTGAATGGATTGATTTTAATGATACCCAAAACTGTGTGATAAGCTGGCAGCGCAGGGCCAAGGATGGCAGCTTCCTGGTTTTTGTATGCAACTTTACTCCTGTGGTAAGAAATAATTACCGTATAGGCATGCCTAAGCCGGGACACTATGAAGAAGTCTTAAACAGCGATAGTAGCAAGTATAATGGAAGCAGTGTAATTAATGGTCAGTTGGAAACAGCTCCTATAGCACGACATGGTCGCTCACACTCATTATCATTGACATTGCCGCCTTTAGGTGCAATAATATTAAAATGGACAGGCAACAACTTTTAAAAAAGTTGTTGCCTGTTATACATGCTTATCCATTGTAACAGCTTTTGTTCCAGCTTCTCAGACAAGGCATTTTTAGGTAGGCGCCATAGCCAGT
This sequence comes from Flavipsychrobacter sp., assembly GCA_051959855.1. Taxonomy (GTDB): domain Bacteria; phylum Bacteroidota; class Bacteroidia; order Chitinophagales; family Chitinophagaceae; genus SZAS-30. Next base: position 7,421 of record JBQCEX010000089.1, read on the forward strand.
TGTTTTTTGAAGACCCCGGCGTGTTGATACGCGACTTTTCATCAAGCCCAAGAAGATCTTGTATTGGCAGAATGGCTGTCTCTGCTACGGACGCGTATGCAATGCGCGGCAATACAGTATCAATGTTGCCTTTAGTGACGTTGATGCCACTATATGCCGAAAGCCGCTTCTTATCAGCAGGTTTCATTTCTGTTTTAAACCAGCCTTTGGTAGTGTTGTTGTCGTGGGTGCCGGTATATACTACACAGTTAATGGGGTAGTTATGAGGCGCATCCACGGCAGTAGGCATATTATCGCCCCAGGCAAATTGCAGCAGCTTCATGCCTGGACCGACACCTACACCTACCGGAACGAATGGTACGATGCCTTCAGCCAGCTCAAAGAACAGGGAAAGATCCGGGCTGCCGGCGTATCTGCCAACGATTGGGATCCCTACGGGCCAACTAACCTGATACGTTCGGGCCGAATCGACACGGTGCAGGTGATTTATAACAT
>JBQCEX010000090.1:0-5311 GCA_051959855.1 Flavipsychrobacter sp.
TTTTTAATTTTTGCTAATTTTATCTAAAAAACCTTTTGTAAAATAATTTATCTTACCTCCATTTTTCTTAATTTTTTATAATATATTTTGCAAAAAAACAACACGGCCGCAACGGCAGCAGAGCGGAAGAAAAAAGAGAAAATAGAAGCTACAGCAATACAAAACAGCAATACACAGGACGATGTTATATTTATTAAGGGTGCACGTATGCATAATCTTAAAAATGTGGACGTCGCCATTCCTAAAAATAAATTGGTAGTGGTCACCGGCGTCAGCGGTAGTGGTAAGTCTTCCCTTACCATGGACACCCTGTTTGCCGAAGGCCAGCGTCGCTATGCAGAAAGCCTCAGCGCCTACGCGCGCCAGTTCCTCATGCGCATGGACAAGCCTGATGTAGATTATATACACGGCATTTGCCCGGCTATTGCTATCGAACAGAAGGTAACTACCCGCACTCCCCGCAGCACCGTCGGCAGTATGACGGAAATATATGACTATCTGCGTTTGCTGTATGCACGCGTAGGTCATACTTTTTCACCGGTCAGTGGCAAAGAGGTGAAGAAGGATACGGTATCAGATGTGGTGGATTATGTGCAGACTTTACCAATGGGTAGCAAAGTACAATTCATTGTACCCTTAGTCACTCGCTATGGCCGCAGTGTAGATGAGGAGCTGAATATTCTCATGCAAAAAGGTTTCTCACGTGTTTATGCGCGTGGGGTAGAGGAAAGGCCTATTCGTATTGAAGATGTGTTAAGTGGCGAGCAGAAGCTGCCTGCAAAGGACGTGTTCCTGCTCATAGATAGAATAGTAGTAAAGGAATTTAACGAAGACGACATCCATCGTTTGGCTGATAGTATTCAGACTGCCTTCTACGAAAGCGAGGGCGATTGTTTGGTAGAGGTAAATGGTATCGAGCTGCACAATTTCAACAGCCGTTTCGAGGCAGATGGTATCGTCTTCGAAGAGCCGACGCCTAACCTGTTTTCATTTAACAATCCCTATGGTGCCTGCCCTCATTGCGAAGGCTTTGGCCAGGTGCTGGGTATTGATGAAGACCTGGTGATACCTGATAAAACGCTAAGTGTACACGAAGGCGCGGTTGCCTGCTGGCGTGGCGATAAAATGAGCGAATGGCAGCGTGATTTTATTCGTGCTGCTTCTCGCTTTAATTTCCCTATTCACAAACCCATAGCCGATCTGTCAGAGTCAGAGCATGCGTTGCTTTGGGATGGTAATAGCACTGTCAATGGTATCAGCGACTTCTTTAAAATGGTAGAGCAAAATCTTTACAAGGTCCAGTACCGTGTCATGCAGGCCCGCTATCGTGGTCGCACGGTTTGCCCTACTTGCAAGGGTGCCCGCCTGCGCCAGGAAGCGCTGTATGTAAAAGTGAGCGGCGCAACCATTGCCAACCTCATGTTTATGCCTGCAAGCGATCTGTATGAATGGTTTAAAAACATTCAGCTCAGCGAGCACGACACCCAGGTGGCCAAACGTATTTTTATAGAAATTGATCAGCGCATGAAGACCTTGCTAGATGTTGGGCTCGGTTATCTTACGCTCAACCGTTTGGCTAATACGCTTAGCGGTGGTGAGAGCCAGCGCATACAGCTCACCAAGTTCCTCGGTAGCAATCTTACAGACTCATTGTATATTCTGGATGAGCCAAGTATCGGTCTTCACTCCAGGGACACCGAGCGATTGATAAATGTATTGAAATCCCTCCGCGATCTCGGCAATACTGTAGTAGTAGTAGAGCATGATGAAATGATGATGCGTGAGGCTGATTATATTATTGATATGGGACCGCTTGCCAGTCATCTCGGCGGCGAAGTAGTAGCTGCAGGCACCTATCAGCAAATCATTAAGAACAAAGCCAGCCTTACAGGCCAATACCTTTCCGGCAACATGAGCATCGATGCACCTGCTGTTAAACGTAAGCCATCCGGTGCCATCAGCATAGAGGGTTGTCGTCAGAACAACCTGAAAAATATTGATGTGGAGATACCGCTGAATGTGATGTGTGTAGTCACTGGTGTAAGTGGTAGCGGCAAGACAACGCTGATAAAGCAAACCCTTGTGCCCGCATTGCAAAAGCATTATGGCGAAGGTGTTGATAAGCCGGGCATATACCGTCATCTGGGCGGTGACCTCCAGCGTATAGCACACGTTGAAATGATAGACCAGAACCCTATTGGTAAATCATCCCGCAGTAACCCGGTTACCTATATCAAGGCTTGGGATGAAGTGCGTAAGCTATATACCAAACAACCATTAGCCAAAATGCGTGGCTTCTCCGAAAAGCATTTTTCTTTCAATACAGACGGTGGCCGTTGCGATACGTGTAAGGGTGAAGGCGAAGTGATAGTAGAAATGCAGTTCCTTGCAGATGTACACCTGGTATGTGAAGTATGTAAGGGCAAGCGTTTCAAAGATGAAGTGCTCGAGGTGACTTATCGTGGCAAAAGTGTTTATGATGTCCTTGAGATGAGTGTGGATGAAGCGATTGATTTCTTTAAAGACGAAAAGAAACTGACGACAGCCTTGCAGCCATTAAGCGATGTAGGCCTGGGCTACATAAAGCTGGGGCAAAGTAGCGATACCCTTAGCGGTGGTGAAGCACAACGTGTTAAGCTGGCTTCATTCCTGGGCAGAGGTAAAGTAAAAGATAAGATACTCTTTGTCTTCGATGAGCCTACCACTGGCCTTCACATGCACGATATCAAAAAGCTGCTTGCCTCTTTCGATGCGTTGATTGAACAAGGCCACTCTATACTTGTTATAGAACACAACACCGATGTCATCAAGTGCGCCGACTGGGTCATAGACCTCGGCCCTGAAGGCGGTGCAGGTGGCGGTCATTTGCTGTACGAGGGCGTGCCTGAAGGATTGAAGAAAGTGAAAGAAAGCTATACAGGTCGCTATATGTAAGCTACAGCGCCGGCATTGAGTAAATGAGCTTTTGGGTATAAGCATCCTTGGGGTGCTTCAGCACTTGCTCAGCATCGCCGCTTTCCACTATCTTCCCGGCTTGCATCACCATTACGCGGTCGCGTATATAGTGCACTACCGACAGATCATGCGAGATGAAAAGATAAGTAAGCTGGAACTCATACTGTAGTTCTTTCAGCAGGTTCAGTATCTGCGCCTGCACACTCACATCCAGTGCGGATACACTTTCGTCACAGATGAGCAGTTCAGGCCGTAATGCAAGGGCTCTTGCTATTCCTATACGTTGCCTTTGCCCGCCTGAAAATTGATGAGGGTAGCGCTTTAGCGCATCAGCAGGCAGTTGCACCAGGTCCAGCAATCTTCGGACTTCCTTTTGTAGCTCACGTATAGGCACTATATGGTGCACCCGCAAAGGTTCTTCCAGCATATCACCGATCATCATCCTCGGGTTCAGCGACGAGTAGGGATCCTGGAATATCATTTGTATCTGCTTCCGCACACTTCGCCATTCACTTGAAGGCATTGTTGCAAGGTCCTTATGCTTGAAAAGTATCTGCCCGCTATGCACAGGCAGCATACCTATCAGGCTTTTGCTGAGTGTGCTCTTTCCACATCCGCTCTCTCCCACTAATCCCAGCACTTCTCCTTTTCGTATCTCAAATGAAACACCATTCACCGCTTTGAAATACTTAACCGGCTTGCCAAGCGCATTGCTTTCTTCTGTAAACCATATATTCAGGTCTTGCACCTTCAGTAGCGTTTCATCACTTATCCTGCTTTCCGCTTGCGGCTTTATTGCAACGACTTCATTGCGTTCTGCTGCATCTATAAAGTCTCCTACGGTTGGTAGTTGCATGCCTTTATGTGTTGGGTCTGGCTTGCTGGCCAATAACGCTTTAGTGTATAGATCCTTTGGCATTTTCAGTACCCGCGCTACATTTCCATACTCGGCCATATTACCACGATACATTACCAGCACATCATCAGCTATAGTAGCAGCCAAGGCAAGATCATGGGTTATGAATATCATAGCCGTGTTGTGCTCTTGTTGCAGGTAGCTCATCAGCTTTATGATCTCCTGCTGCACAGTTACATCCAGCGCTGTAGTGGGCTCATCTGCTATCAGCAGCACGGGGTGATTGCACATGGCCATAGCTATCATTACCCTTTGCTTCTGCCCGCCGGATAATTCGTGTGGATAGTGCTCATATATCTTCGCAGGCTCCGGTAGCTGCGCTTTTCCCAGCCAATCGATGGCTAACTGCTTAGCTTCACTTTTAGTTACCTGCCGGTGTGTTAATATGCATTCTGCAAGCTGCTTACCCACTTTCATGATTGGGTTCAGCGAGCTCATCGGCTCCTGGAAGACCATAGCGGTTTCTCTGCCGCGCAATTCCTGCCACGTCTTGCTATCAATATTGTTGAGTTCGTATTGTTGCGTATTTGTACTCAGCTGTATCTCGCCGCTAAGGCTGGCCCCCTTTGGCAGCAGCCCCATCAATGCAAGTGCCGTCAACGATTTTCCGGAGCCGCTTTCACCCACTATTGCCAGGGTCTTCCCTTGCAGTATACTAAAGCTAATGCCATTTACAGCAGTAAAACCATTAGCAAATGATATCCTTATGTTTTCGGCCTTCAGTACCGTTGTTTCATCTGCCATTTAGAAGGTCAGGTGCTTTACTGTTTGCCCTTTGTTGATCAGTTGCTTTAGCGAGTCTATTCCAATCTTCAGGTGCATTTCCACGTAGTTCTTGGTTACGGTTATATCGCTCGCAGCAGTTTTTACGCCTTCAGGCACCATTGGTTGATCAGAAACCAGCAGCAATGCGCCGGTAGGTATTTTATTATAAAACCCGGTGCTGAAAATAGTGGCTGTTTCCATGTCTATTGCCATGGCGCGTATCTTCCTAAGGTAGTCTTTAAAATCTTCATCGTGCTCCCACACGCGCCTGTTAGTCGTGTACACGGTACCAGTCCAGTAGTCGCGTGCATAATCTCTTATCGTGGTTGAAATAGCTTTTTGCAGCGCGAAAGCGGGTAGGGCGGGTACCTCAGCCGGCATATAGTCATTGCTGGTACCTTCACCGCGTATTGCTGCTATGGGCAGTATCAGGTCGCCTACTTTGTTCTTCTTTTTCAATCCACCGCATTTTCCCAGGAAGAGCACCGCTTTAGGCGATATCGCTGCCAGTAGGTCCATCACAGTGGCAGCACTTGCGCTACCCATACCAAAGTTTATGATGGTTATATCTTCTGCAGTCGTGCAGGGCATTGGCTTGTCTGCACCTATAATAGGTACGTCATGCAAATCAGCAAACATGGTTACATAGTTGCTGAAATTGCATAGCAATATATA
>JBQCEX010000091.1:0-3041 GCA_051959855.1 Flavipsychrobacter sp.
CAGTTTGGCGGCGGCGCAGGTATGGTTATGATGCCCGAACCTTTGGCTTTAGCCATTGAAGCCCTGCAAAAAGATCGACATTATGACGAAATAATATATATGACCCCTGATGGTGAGCTTTTTAACCAGAAAATGGCCAACAAGCTTTCCCTGAAGGGCAACCTCATTATTATCTGCGGGCACTACAAAGGCATTGACGAGCGCGTCCGACAGCATTATATTACAAAAGAAATATCTATAGGCGATTATGTGCTTAGTGGGGGCGAATTGGCTGCCGCTATAGTAGTAGATGCCATTGGCAGGCTTATCCCCGGCGTTTTAAATGATGAAACCTCAGCTCTTTTTGACTCTTTTCAGGATAACCTGCTCGCGCCCCCTGTCTACACCCGCCCTGCCGATTTTCGGGGCTGGAAGGTGCCTCAGGAGCTGCTCAGCGGCGATCCTAAGATAATAGACGCCTGGCGGCACGAACAGTCCCTGAAGCGCACAGCCGAACGCCGCCCGGATCTTTTAAAGGATGATGAGTAATTGATTGTCAAAAAAATTTGTAATCATAATTTTTAATCTTATCTTTGCAACCCCAAAATCATAGTAAAAATGGAAGCTTTAGCTTTTGTACACGAGCAGTTAACTGGGAAGAAAGAATTTCCAAAGTTCAAAGCCGGCGATAATATTACAGTTAATTATAAGATCATTGAAGGTAATAAAGAACGTATCCAGTCCTTTAAAGGCGATTGTATCAAACGCCAGGGTCGTGGATATACTCAGACTTTCACTGTTCGCAAGGTGTCTGATGGTGTAGGTGTTGAACGTTTGTTCCCGCTGTACTCGCCTAATATCGAGTCTATCGTATTGAACAAAGTTGGTCGCGTTCGTCGTGCTAAGCTGTTCTATCTCCGCGAACGTTCTGGTAAATCAGCTCGTATCAAGGAAAAGAAACAAATCCAGACTGGTGCTACAACAAAAGCTCCAAAGGCTGCGAAGACAACTGCTTAATTTAATATTTGAAATAATATTAAAGGGTACACACCGTGTACCCTTTTTTCGTTTCCTGTCGATTATCGGTACTACCCGCTGATCATTTTCATAAACAGGCTCGGCGACTTCAGCCAATTCATATTGTTCAGCTTTATAGAGAACGACAAGCTGTGTGGGAATATCTGGCTACTGCCATACATGCTTTTCAGGTTGTCATGCAGCTCACTGCTCATTACCAGCGGTATATTGAAGGTAAATACGTCTTTCAGTATGTGTATCTCCACTCCGCCATCATATAGTATCTTTCCCTTCGTAGTATTTGCCTCAGCCTCGCTATAGTCCACCACATCCAGGAATAGTCTTATGGGCAGCTTTATAGGCAGGTCACTCTTCAGGTTCAGCGCCACCATATAGTTATCGCTCATCCCTACGCCATTAAAGGTAGGCACCTTAAATCCCCCTTCCTGCATGGACATTTGTTGTGCCAGCGCACTGTTTACATTGCTCCTGTCAAAGTAAGTTCCATCATACAGGTAATCATTCATACCTGTATAGGAAGTTGTCAGATAATAGCGCCTTAGCACTGCCGGGTCGCTGCTTATGCCAAAGAACTTGCCGGCATAGGCTCGCACATACAACGCCTTATTCTTCTTAAAGTAATCGATCCTCAGGTTGCCCTCCACGCTCACTTTAGCAAAGTCTGCCCCTAGTTGCCCTTCTATTTTATAGTTAAAAGGATTATACGCACGATCATTCACATGGCTGTATCTTAACAGCCCATACGTTTTCTGCTGCTGTTTCAGCGATATATGGTTGCTGTCCGCAGTATTAAACTGGTCCTCTGTTATGTTATATGCCTTCAGTGTCAATGTCCTCGTTACAGGGGTCAGCAGGTTGTGCTCATTAAAGGTTATGTTCAGCGATGGGGCTATTTTGGTATAGCCGGCATACACCCATTTGTCGTTAGGTTGCTTTATTTCATTGTAGTGAAACGACTTCCCGTCCGCCTGCAGCAATAGCTCCTTGAAAATATTATCCGGGTACCATACATACCCCACAGAGCCTGCACCCACAAAGTCGCCACTATTGAAACCTATCATCGGCGCCAGTGCAAATCGAAACCTGTTCTCCGGTATTGTCAGGTCATGCAGCACCAGCCCCAGCATAAAGCCATCATAATTATTATAGCCTATAGCAGGACTCACAAATAGCTTTTCTTTATCGCTCATATTTAGCCCGGCAAACGGCTTCACCTTCACCCCGAATTTTTTAAATAGCCCATACCTGCGGTATAGATCGTTTTCCGGCTTGCTGTCCACTACATTATCATCAATTTTTAGCTTCGTCCAGCCTGCATCTGCTTCAGGTATCTGCAGCTTTATCTTCCCCTCAAATGGCGCTGACCATACTTTCCCTACCAGGCTATCCCGCTCGTATATGTCCACGCCCACAGGTGCCGTAACACTGCTTTTGCTCTTCACGGTAAAGCCTTTGCTGCCTGCATGTTTCACTTTAAAGTCTATGCGCCTGTCCGTGTGCAGCATGCCATCAAAGAACCAGTCCAGCGACTTGTCCGTATGCTTTTGCAGCACAGCCTTCAGGTCCTCCGGGTATGGGTGCTTGAATCTCCAGGTATTGTAATAATCTTGCATCCCCTGCTCAAAGCTTTCTTCACCCATATAGGCCTCCAGCCAGCGCATCATCAGTGCAGTTTTAAAGTACACATCGCCGCCATAGTTCAGCTTCGTAAAGTTGGCTGATGTCTGGTCTATCGCCTGGTCTGTATGCGTGGCAGTCGCTTCATAATAAAGCATATTGTTCAGGTCCGCATCCATTTTCTGTTTCCGTTTCTTTTTAGTAGAAACTTCGCGCGACGTCTTCTCTTCGTAAAAGGTATTGATGCCCTCATCCATCCATGCATGGTCGCGCTCATTAGTGCCCAGCATGCCATAAAACCAGTTGTGCCCGGCTTCATGCACCACCACTGTCTCCAGCTTGGCGCTGGCTACACGGTCTATGAGTGTAATGGTAGGGTATTCCATTCCGCCGCCGGCTTTCATATC
>JBQCEX010000092.1:0-14426 GCA_051959855.1 Flavipsychrobacter sp.
CCCCTGAAATTCGAGCCGTCATGAATTTCAGCGGCTTTTTTTGGTTACTCGTATGTTACATTGCAGTTACATCATTCTGTAATTTTAATAATAACAAGGCAAGGATGTGAGTGACATATTTGGTTACAAGCAGCTGTAAAGCATGCAGGAAAAAAGGAATTGCCTCACATCTTTTTACTCTTTAGAGTCTGAACAGAATGTAAAGCGTACACCTGGGGTACAGCTTCAATAACAATTGCGAGGAAAGACCAAGAGGGTAATTGTTTTAAAATCTAATTATTATGAACAAGATCATCAAGCAAGCGGTCGGTATTGACTGCGGCAAACAGGAACTGGTTGCTTCCATTGGCTTTCTGGATAGCAGCCTTCAGACTTCGATTAAAGCCACCAGTACTTTTTCTAACGATGAACGAGGTTGCAAGGCGCTCATTGCCTGGGTAAAGAAGTATGCTGTTCCTAAGGTAGCACTGCAATTTGTAGCAGAGCCTACAGGTGTCTACCATGAACGTCTTTGTTATTATGTAACTGCTCTGGGATATAGCATTAGTATTGTCTTGCCTAATAGAGCTGCAAGCTTTTTGAAAACCTTGCAAGTGAAGACCATAAATGACCGCATCTCAGCGTCTGGGCTGGCACTTATGGGGTTGGAGAAGAAACTGGATAACTGGAACCCGCCCAATGTCATTATGAAGCAGCTGAAGCAACTCTGCCGGGAACGTGAAGAGCTGATAGAAGACATCACTTCAGTTAAGAACCAGTTGCATGCGCTAAACAGCAGTGCTGTATATGCTGGCACGAGTATACAGCGGTTGCAGCAAAGACTAGCCTTTTCTGAAGCACAGTTAAAAGAAATAGAACAGGAGATGAAAGATATTGTTGCTGCCGATGCCGATTTAAAGCAACGCTTTGATAATGTCTGTACCATTAAAGGTGTAGGGTTGATTACGGCAATTATAATAGTTGCTGAAACAGATGGCTTTAGCCTCATACGTAACCAACGGCAGTTGGTAAGCTACGCAGGTCTTGATGTTATCAAAAAGCAATCGGGGACATCGGTCAACTCAGCTGCACGTATATCCCACCGCGGGAACCGGCACATAAGGCGAGCACTTCACTTTCCTTCTCTGGCAGCTATGCGCTTCGACGAGAACATGCAAAACTTATATGGGCGGTTATTGTCCAGACACAATATCAAAATGAAAGCAGCAGTGGCGGTGCAAAGGAAACTTTTGGTACTGATATATACCATTTGGAAAAAGAACGAGCCATACAATCCTAAATTTTTAGAGCAGTCAAAAAAGACTGCCCTAATCGAGCTGGCTCAAGGCCGCTCTTAGATTTTTTTTCCTTACTCAAATTTAAAAAATTTGGAGGATAACACAGAATCTTTTTTTGCCGCCAAAAAAAGTAACAACACGCATAACAAGAGAAAGACATAACAAAGGAAAACAACAACACACACACACACACACACACACAACAAAAAAGTCAAATACAAAAAACAAGCACCCCATCATGTTCCGCGCAATTTATTATCTTGCCCCCATGCATATTCATCTTATAGATGCAATTGTTAAAGGGGTATTGTTAGGCTTGTTCATGGCTATTTCGGTTGGGCCCACTTTGTTTGCAGTCATTAAGTATAGTCTTAATTTAAGTCATAAAGCCGGTTTGGCATTTGTCCTCGGCGTGTCCTTCAGCGATATCATGTATGTCACCGTTGCCAATCTTGCCGCAGGCTGGCTCCGTTTCCTCGAAACCTACGAACGACAAATAGCTTTCGGCGGTGCCATTGCACTTATGGTCATGGGTGTCTATTCTTTTCTCAAAAAGCCTAAAGAACGCACAGCTACTGATGTTCCCATTACCATAACAGGCGGCCATTATTTCCGTATCTGGCTTAGTGGTTTCCTGGTCAATACGCTCAATCCTGGCGCGCTCATCACCTGGCTCGGTGCCGTTACTATTACTGCTACCGCATCAGGATCCTACCGCTTCTTTTTGTTCGGCACCTGCCTCAGCGTCATTTTGCTGCTCGACTTTTCCAAGGTTTTCCTGGCTGCCAAGATCAAGAATATGCTTACACCTGCGCGTATAGCGCTTTTGCACAAGATATCGGCTGCCTGTTTGTTCTTTATAGGTTTGGCACTTTTTGCCAGTACGTTGTTCAACGTTCAGTTCCAGAAGAAAGGCGGAAAGGGTGGGGTCAATAAGATTTTGACATATAGATATAGATCAAATGAGAGCGGAAAACCCATTAACCTTTAGTATCTTTGCAGCCTCATGTCTGATGCGATTCGTCATGAATGTGGCCTTGCCTACATTCGTTTATTAAAACCACTCGCTTTTTACCACCGGAAATACGGAACATCTTTCTACGGCCTCAACAAATTGTACCTGCTTATGGAAAAGCAGCACAATCGTGGTCAGGATGGCGCGGGTATTGCTACTGTTAAGCTGAATATCGAACCGGGTCACCAGTTCATGCATCGTCTGCGCATTAGCGGCGCTCAGGCTATTTCCCAGATATTCCAGAATGTGCAGCAGGAAGTAAATGAGTTGGAAAAAATGTATCCGGAGATACGCCAGTACCCCGGCCTGCTCAAGGGCTATATGCGCTTTATGGGCGAGGTCATGCTGGGGCACTTGCGTTATGGCACACAGGGCCGCAATAATGTGGAGTTCTGCCACCCATTCGTGAAGTCTAACATCAATCCTACCCGCAATCTTACCATGGCGGGTAACTTCAACCTGGTAAATACAGACGAGCTCTTCGCTATTCTCGATTCGCATCCTACCACCACCATGCGCGAAAGCGACCTGGGGGCTATGATAGAAATGGTGCATTACTACCTCTGCCAGGCAGATGATACCAATCCTGAAGATCTGAATGTTGAGGGTGTCTTGAAGCAGGCCACCGCTCATTTTGATGGTGGTTATGTATGCAGTGGTCTTATAGGCAATGGCGATAGCTTCGTCATGCGCGATCCTAATGGTATTCGCCCGGCCTATTTCTATAAGAGCGACGAAATAATAGTGGCTGCTTCCGAAAGGCCGGCCATTATGACCAGCTTTAATGTTACTAAAGAAGAAGTTCATGAAATAAAACCCGGCCATGCCATCATTGTAAAGGCCGACGGTTCTTTCAGGGACGTAGAAATATTACCGCAGCGCGAGCTGAAGGCTTGTAGCTTCGAGCGTATCTATTTCAGCCGTGGCAACGATCCTGAAATTTACCAGGAGCGTATGAAGCTGGGCCGCAATCTGGCCGACAAAGTACTGGAAGCGGTAGATAAAGATCTTAAGCATACTATTGTCTCTTTTATTCCTAACACTGCTGAGATTGCATTCTATGGCCTTATCAAAGGACTGGAAGATTACTTGTTAAGCAGGAAGCTGCAACGCATACTGGAGCGCCGCGATACTATAACTGAACAGGAGCTGGCTGAGCTGGTGAGCCGTCGCGTACGCATCGAGAAGATTGCCATAAAGGACGTAAAGATGCGCACATTCATTACTGAAGATGCTTCGCGCAATGAAATGGTGCAGCACGTATATGATATTACTTATGGCACTGTACAGCGAGGCGTAGATACACTTGTGGTGATAGATGACTCCATAGTACGTGGTACCACGCTCCGCGAAAGCATCATCAAAATGTTGGATCGCCTGGGCCCTAAGCGTATTGTTATAGTTTCTTCCGCTCCGCAGATCCGCTATCCTGATTGCTATGGTATTGATATGAGTCGCATGGGCGATTTCATTGCTTTCCAGGCTGCAGTAGCCTTACTGAAAGAAAAAGGCATGGGCGCCAAACTAGATGAGATATATGACCGCTGCAAGCAGGCCTATGATGCTAACGAATTGCACCAGGAAAACTTCGTGCAGGCAGTTTATGAACCATTCACTGCAGATGAGATAAGTCATAAGATAGCACAGATGCTGCGTCCTGAAGATGTAAATGCAGAGGTGGACATCATTTACCAGTCTATAGAAGGCCTCTACGATGCTTGTCCCAACAATAAAGGTGATTGGTATTTTACAGGAAACTATCCTACTGAGGGTGGTAACCGCGTAGCCAACCGCGCCTTTATGAACTACATGGAGCAAAAAGACGGCAGGGGATATTAAACTATTTGCTTACGTCAAACCATACAGGTTTTTCATCGTTCCAGTCGCCATTGTAGTTAATGGTTAGTTCTTCATGGGCAGCTATCGGGCGTACGGTCTTTATGTGTATGGTGTCATTATCATAATTCATAAAGTACTCGCAGTTGGATGTATAGGAATGATTATACACAGGTATATAACCTAGCGCCATGCAGCATTGCTCCAGGCCATTTGCCTGCCATTCAAAAATATAGTCATGCAATAAAGTTTGGTCTAGCAGCATCCGTTCCTTAAAGCTCATCACTATCACCGGAGACACCTCTATTATCGTATCAGCGGGTATTTCAGCATCAGTAAAAACACCTCTCCCTTTATTTGCAGTTTCGCCTATATATATGTTTGCCAGTATCATTAATCGCTATCAATCTGTAAGTAGTGGAATAATAATTCTTTTAAGAAAATAAATTTTTTATATTTTGGAGTCCAAATTTACTCTTTATGAGAAAGTTAATTTCCTCAAAGTTTATTGTACCTGTCTTATTAGCCGCGGTTTTACCGGCAGTTTCCTATGCGCAAGGCTCGTTTATGCGCAGCTACGCAAAGTATAAAAGAATGAAGGATAACGGCCAGAATGTAAAGTCATGGCAGCGCTACGATCTCGGTTTCTCTTTTGCTTTTGCATCCGCTAATTATACGGATCACTATACTTCTGTTGATATGAACGGCGACCTCTTCGACACTACGCTGAGAAGGAAGCTGGTAGCAAAGCCTGTATATGGCGTTATGGCCAGCACTTACTTCCCGGTGGCAGGTATGGGCGAGAACAGCATTCTGGCTATATCACTAGGTGTAAGAGCTAATCTTTATAAATGGAATACAGGTAACGTAATGCTCGGACCTAACTACACATACAATTACGATTACCTGACGATGGATATGGGCGTACCTATAAGCGTAGATATGAAATGGGGCTGCGACGCTATGCTGGACAAGAGCAATCGTACCTGCTTCACCTTTGGTATAGGTGCCCAGCCTACTTACTTTATGACAGGCACACCTACCGGCCTCAACTCAGACGGTAGTATTGCCCTCTCCGGAAGTAACGTAGTAAAGGTGCAACCTTTTATAAAAGCTGAAGCTGGCTTCTTTGCCGGTATATGCTTCAAGGTGCGCGCCATGTATAACTTCGCCAATGTAAAATATCTGGATATGACTTCAGATAATGAACAAATAGCACTGCAGGGTACTTCTAACTTTAATCTCTCGATTGTTCTTATGCCATTCTCATGGGACTGGGGTAAAGAACAATGGTGGAATAAGAGGTGAGATATTACCTACCAAAAAGAAGCTCCCGTTCCCGGGAGCTTTCTTGTTAAATATCTAAACGCTTAAATTTTTAGAGTTGATTTTTAGCAGCCTGCTGTTCAGCACCAATGATGTTTTGAGCTAAGATACCGGTACGGCCTTCGTCAGAATTTACAATCTCAATTTTCACCTTAGCAAGACCGTCGCCTTTGAAATCGAGTTTCTCAGCAGCTATGCCAGCCAGATCTATGAGACGTTTATTAGTAGGTGCCATGCGATCATTGATACGTACGTAAACTACTTTGCCATTTTCAAGGTTAGTAACCTTAACGTAAGAGCCTAACCTCAACTTGTTGGAAGCAGCTGTGTATTTATGATTGCTGAAAACTTCGCCGGTAGCGGTTTTACGACCTACGAACTTACTGTGATAAAAGCTTGCAATACCGTTTTTACCAGCGGTAGCCAGCTTTTGAACTTCCTGGGCTTTTAACCCCAAAACCGTAAGAGATAGTGTTGTAATGATAATTAACTTCCGCATACTCATTCAAATTTTTACAAATGTAATGGTTCAGATCCTGAAAACCAAACATATATTAGCGTTTGTTGTCATTTCTCCTGTTAAACTTTTGTGAACCGCCCCTGTCACCATGTCCGCCACCGCGGCCATAAGAAGGCCTTTCGCCATGTGAAGAACGCTCACCGGTGCGCCTTGGTGCGCCATAGCTGCCGTTTGATGCGCGGTCTCTGTCACGCTGTTCGGCCTCTTCCAGACGTACTTTTCTGCCTTTGTGTTTCTTCTGAGAAAGAACCTGTATTATGTATTCTGCGGCGCTGTAAGGCACATTGAAGAAGCTGCTCAGGTCGCGAACGGTAATTCTGTCTATCATGTTAGGGTCAATGTCGGTGCTCTCTGTAATGAACTGCAGCAGCTTATCACTATTAGAGAAACCGTCTTTGATACCCAGGTTTATGAATAAACGAACAGTCTTGTTGCCCTTTCCTCTTTCCTTGCTGGTATTGTCATATCCGGCATTTAGATCCTCAGAGTCATTGTACATGTCAATGGTGTCCTTCAGCTGCAGCCATATAAGGCGGCGTATCAGTTCATCTTTGTCCATATCCTCAAAGCGCTCATGTATGCTGTTTTGATACACTACTGCAAAATCATCCTGCGGTTCAGAACTAGCTATCTGCTCCAAATAATAGAAGAGCTTTTTGCGAATAACTTCAGCACCATCAGGTATATCGCTTTTGTGGAAACGCTGCTTAACAATACGCTCTATCTGGCGAATATTAGATATCTCCTTAGGAGTAACAATAGACATACAGATACCGGACTTACCTGCGCGGGCAGTACGTCCGCTACGGTGGGTATACACTTCAGGATCGTCGGGCAGCTCATAATTAATAACGTGGGTAATGTCATTAACGTCAATACCGCGGGCTGCGACGTCAGTAGCAACAATGGCTTGAAGGCTTTTATTCTTAAAGCGCTCCATTACTTTGCTGCGCATCTTCTGATCCATATCTCCATGCAAAGGACTTACATGGTAACCCTGGCGCATCAGTTTTTCGCTAATGTCCTGGCAATCCTGTTTGGTACGAGTGAAAATGATGCCATAGATACCGGGAGTGAAATCCAACAGTCGGCGGAGGGTTTCAAAGCGATTATGGTTATTAGTTACATAGTACTGGTGATCTATATTCTCGTTAGTGGTGTTAGCGGCAGCAACAGAATATTCTTCCCATTTCTTCATAAAGCGCTTGGCTATGCCGCGCACTTCATTAGACATTGTAGCCGAGAACAACCAGGTGTACTCACGCTTAGGCGTGTTTTTAAGGATAAAATCAATATCCTCACGGAAACCCATGTTCAACATTTCGTCGGCCTCATCGAGCACAACGTATTCAACCTCATCAAGAGAGAGGGCTTTACGTTCCAGCAAATCTATGAGACGACCGGGAGTAGCCACTACAACTTGCGGATTGGAACGTACCTCGCGAATCTGCCCGCTAATAGGTACGCCGCCATAAACAGCAGTAACTCTTAAACCCCTCATGTGCTGGCCATATTTTTTCAGCTCTTCTACGATCTGCATACACAGCTCGCGGGTGGGGCTAAGAATAAGGCTCTGTACATTTTTCTTGTTCACATCAGTATGATGAAGCAATGGCAGGCCAAAGGCAGCGGTTTTACCGGTACCTGTTTGTGCCAACCCTATAATATCTTTAGGCTCTGTTAGGAGTGGCGGTATTACTTTTTGTTGTATGGGTGTAGGTGTTTCGAAACCCAGATCCGAGACGGCCTGAGTAAGTTCTTCCCGCATCGGGAAGGAAGCAAAAGAAATCATCAATTAAGAACTTTTATATAAATGAGGCGCAAAGGTACGCCTTTTTAATTTGGTATTGGTTTTAGTCATAAGTTGTAAGCCGTAAGTTGTAGGTGAGGCATGTAAAACGCTGATTATGAATAGGAATATGCCGCGGTTATACCTTTTAGATTCTCATAGTATCATTATAGTGCATGCGAGTGTTCTTCTCCTTAAAATGTCCCATTGTGACATTTTTTTGCTTTTGGAAGGTTTTTCGAACCAGAACTCCCTGAAGCCTTGTCTAAATTGACTTATAATGAATTTAGTAAAAGTAACATTGATGGGCAGAACCGGACAAAAATGCCTCAAAATGTCGCATTTATGAGTCTGCAGCAATCATAAGTTTGTCAGCGATACTTATTTCCTGAAATTTCCGGTTTTTTCTGGTGGTGGAAATTATAATATGATTGTTCACTGCGGGATTACGAGTGAAATTTCCGGTGGAGCGAAAAAACTTTGTACCGGAAAAAGTGGGATACGGTATATCAAGTTGTAAGTCAGCTGTTGGTTGTTTATTTCCTGAAATTTCCAGTTTTTTCCGGTGGAGGAAATTATAATATGATTGTCCATTGCGGAATGACGGGTGAAATTTCCGGTGGGGCGGAAAAATTTCATACCAGAAAAATGGGTTTAGAGTATGTCAAAGAGCTACGTACGATAGATATGTACGATGGCTGCAAGTTACAACTGCTGGTAGCTGCGGACAAATAAAGATGTTCACATTTCGGGCGGCCGGCTTGGGGCAATTGTTGCAAGAAATGAATTACACTAAGATGCAATGCCTGAAGATAACGCACTGCTTGCGAAAATTTTTATGTCCATTATAAGAAAATATTAACGATAGATATTCATACCGTAAGCCAGGAATTAAGCTGAATATTTATATTTGTGGCGGTGAAAAAAATAATAGCCATATTATTTCTTATTAGTTACCTGTTCTCTGCAACGGAGCTGCATCAGTTATTAAAGATGCCGGTTGTATTTGAACATTATGCCGAACATAAGCAGCAGGATAAGAATATTGGCTTTATTAAATTTCTGGCTATGCACTATATGCATGGCAGCCCAAGGGATAAAGACTATGACCGGGATATGCAACTACCTTTCAAAACAGTGCATAATTGTATTTCAGCTATATCGCCGGCATATATTCCTGACCATATACAGGTAGCGGGATCTGAACCTTCAACGCTATTTAATAGCAGAAATTATAGCTCTCCTAACCAGGTATTGCTATCGGCATACCTTTCTTACATCTGGCAGCCGCCTAAAATCGGATAATGCTTTCCTGATTTTCGTAAGTACCTAAATTGGCGATGATAGAAACATTGCCATCTCATCATGTGCATTTCACAGCTGTTTATGGTTATGGCAAAAGTCATTTGTGTAAATGATGTATGTCATGCATACAGCAATAAAAAACGCTGATTTTTGAATTCAGTGGTGAAGGCAAGATGGCTGAATAAGGTGCTTACTGTTTTACATTAACTAACAGAAATAGCTATAAAGCATTATCTGGTGTATTTAATTAAAATGCTATGCTGAATAAAATAATTGCTTTTTCTGTAAAGAATAAGCTAATAATAGGTCTATTTGTTTTTGCCCTAATCCTTTTTGGTGCGTATCAATTCACCAAACTGCCGATAGACGCGGTGCCTGATATAACCAATAACCAGGTGCAGGTGATCACTATTGCCCCATCATTTGGCGCAACAGACATAGAGCGCCTGGTAACCTATCCAATAGAACAGGCCAACAGTAATATTTCCGGACTGAAGGAAATAAGAAGTTTTTCCAGATTTGGTTTATCGCTTGTTACTATTGTATTTGATGATGCCACAGATATATACCGGGCGCGGCAACAAATAGCCGAGCGACTGCAAAAGATACAGTCGCAAATACCGCCTGAAATAGGCGTGCCAGAATTGGGGCCTGTTACTACCGGCCTAGGGGAAATATACCAGTATGTGGTGCGGCCAAAGAAGGGCTATGAAAGAAAATATAATGAAACAGAACTGCGCACCATTCAGGACTGGATAGTGAGGCGCCAACTACTGGGCGTAAAGGGAGTAGCGGAGGTGAGCAGTTTTGGTGGTAAGCTGAAGCAATATGTGGTGGCCGTAAACCCGAGCAAACTACTATCGCACCATGTAACCATCACAGATGTATTTACCGCCCTGGAGAAAAACAACCAAAATACGGGTGGGGCGTATATAGACAATGGCCCAACAGTGCTGTATATACGCAGCCAGGGGCTTGTAAAAAACAAAGAAGATATAGAGAAAATAGTAGTGAAAACTACTGCAGACGGCGTGCCGCTGCTGATAAGAGACATAGCAGATGTGCAGCTAGGGTATGCTACGCGCTATGGCGCCATGTGCTATAATGACCAAGGAGAAGTGGCCGGTGCGGTAGTAATGATGCTGAAGGGAGCTAATAGCAATGAGGTGATAAAAAATGTGAAGGAGCGGATAGCCCAGATACAAAAGACATTGCCGGAAGGTGTGGTGATAGAGCCATTTCTTGACAGAACAAAGATGGTAAACAATGCAATAAACACTGTGGCGCAAAACCTGATGGAGGGAGCGCTGATAGTAATTTTTGTTTTGGTGTTGTTCCTTGGAAATATACGTGCGGGGCTGTTAGTGGCATCAGTAATACCTCTTGCTATGCTGTTTGCCATCATAATGATGAACATTTTTGGTGTGAGCGGAAACCTGATGAGCCTTGGTGCGCTGGACTTTGGACTAATAGTGGATGGCGCTGTGATAATAGTGGAGGCGGTAATGCATAAGATAAGCAGCATGAAGAGCGCCGGCACTAACAACAGACTGGACCAAACGCAAATGGACGGTGCTGTAAACAGTACAGCAAGCAAGATGATGAACAGTGCAGTATTTGGCCAGATCATCATATTGGTTGTTTACCTGCCCATCTTTACCCTTCAGGGCATAGAAGGTAAAATGTTTAAGCCAATGGCCCAGACGGTGGCCTTTGCACTGATAGGCGCCTTTTTATTGTCGCTGACGTATGTGCCCATGATGAGTGCTGTTTTCCTGAGCAAGAAGATAAGTCATCAGCCAAATTTTTCAGACCGACTAATGGGGAAGATCGAGCAGGCCTATCAAAAAGCCTTAACTAAAGTACTGTCATTTCCTAAAACAGTAGTGGTCAGTGCATTGGCTTTATTTGCAGTTGCAGTATTGGTATTGTCGACACTGGGAGGAGAATTCATACCGGCGCTGGAAGAAGGAGACTTTGCTGTAGACACACGCGTGCTGCCCGGCAGTAGCCTGAATACAACCATAAAAGCCACACAGCAAGCCGCTCATATACTGAAGACCCAGTTTCCGGAAGTAGAGAAGGTGGTAACCAAAATAGGCAGCGGCGAAGTGCCTACAGATCCGATGCCGATGGAGGCATGCGATATGATGGTGATACTGAAGCCGAAAAAGGAATGGGTATCGGCAAGCAGCTTTGATGAACTGGCTGAAAAGATGAACACAGCGCTTAAAGTAATACCGGGCATTACAACGGGCTTTCAGTACCCTGTACAAATGCGCTTTAATGAATTGATGACAGGCGCCAGGCAGGATGTAGTGTGTAAGATATACGGAGAGAACCTGGATACGCTTGCTCTATACGCGAGCAGGCTTGGTAAAATCATCAGCACAGTAGATGGCGCAAAAAATCTGTATGTAGAAACCATATCGGGATCACCACAGATAGTGATTGATTACAACAGAGATGCAATAGCACAATATGGATTAAATATTGCAGACATTAATCGCGTTGTAAATACCGCCCTTGCCGGGGAAAGTACGGGAATGCTGTTTGAAGGAGAGAGGCGATTTGACATAGTAGTGCGCATGAGTGGCGACCAAAAGAAAAACCTGAGTGACATACAAAACCTGCTGATACCTACGCCGAGCGGTACCCAGCTGCCTCTATACCAACTGGCGGATGTGCAAATAAAAAATAGCCCTGTACAAATACAGCGAGAAGATGCAAAACGAAGAATAATAGCGGGCTTTAATGTAAGAGGTAGGGATGTGCAGTCGGTAGTGCATGAACTGCAACAGAAGGCCGTTACAGAGCTGAAGCTGCCACCCGGCTACTATATAACCTACGGCGGTGCATTTGAAAACCTGAATGCCGCCAAGCAACGACTGATGATAGCGGTGCCTGTATCGTTATTGCTAATATTCCTGCTGTTATATTTTGCATTCAATTCCGTAAAGCAAGGATTGCTTATATACTCTGCTATACCTCTATCTGCAATGGGGGGGATTTTCTTTCTGGCCCTGAGGGGAATGCCTTTTAGCATAAGTGCAGGGGTTGGGTTTATTGCGTTGTTCGGCGTTGCGGTTTTGAATGGCATTGTACTCATCTCGGAATTTAACCAACTAAAAAAGGAAGGATTGCAAGACCTAAAACAAATAGTAATAAAAGGGACCAGGGTGCGCTTAAGGCCTGTGTTAATGACCGCTTTTGTAGCTTCTTTAGGCTTTTTGCCTATGGCACTAAGCAATGGGGCGGGAGCAGAGGTGCAGCGACCACTGGCTACTGTAGTGATAGGCGGATTGCTGATAGCAACATTGTTAACACTATTTGTATTGCCAACGTTATACATCATGTTTGAAAAAGGGTTTAAGAATAGCAAGGGCACGATGGCTGTAATAGCTATGCTAATCATGATACCAGCCTTTAGCAATAAAGGTTTTGCGCAAAAGAATATAAGCCTGGAAGCAGCAATAGATACCGCTCTGAAAAATAACCTGAAGGTGCGGCAGGATGAACTGAAAGTCAGCTATCAGCGCAAGCAGATAGGCACCGCAATGGATATTCCACAAGCAGCAGTGAATGGAGAAGCAGGTAACGTAAATAGCGCCTATAATGACACTAAATTCAGCATAACACAATCATTTAATTTTCCATCAGTATATGTTCATCAGAAGGCAGTGCTAAAAAGGGAGTGGGAGAGCAGCCTGCTGAATAAGCAGCTAAATGAGCTGGAACTTAAAAAGCAGGTGGCAACTGTATTTTTTAATATCCTGTACACGGACCAGAAAAAGCAATTGCTGCAGAAGATGGATAGCCTGTACAGAGATTTTTATAGAAGAGCTGAACTACGACTGCGAGCAGGTGAGAGCAATGTGCTGGAGAAGACAAGCGCAGAAACCATGCTGGGACAAATAGACATGCAGATGGAAGTAGTAAGGCAAGACTCGGCTGCATTGCAACTACAGTTTCAGCTACTACTGAACCCGACAGAAATATGAGTGCCTGAAGCAAGCGAGTATAAAGTGAAGCTAACAGGTGTTACTGATACTACTTTTTTGCAACAGCACCCTTTACTGCAGTTTGCAGCACAACAACAGCGTATAGCAAATGCTGCTGTCAGGCTGGAACAAAGCCGGCTGTTGCCTGACTTGCTAGTGGGATATAATAATACCAGCATGAAAGGCCTGAATGCGGATGATAAATTCTATAACGGCGACACAAGGTTCAGCTCAGTACAATTTGGCATAGGTATTCCCATTTTTTACAGTGCGCAAAAGAATAGAATAAACAGTGCGAAATTGAATGCAGAGATAGCCCAGAACAGCTATGGTATAGCGGAGCAGCAAATTGTAGCATCTTACCAGACAGCTATTTTAGCCTATAACAGAGCATTGCAAGCAGTGCAGTATTTTGAAGGCAAGGCTTTAGCTAATGCCAACACCATAGTGCAGACAGCAAATGAGCAACTGGCTGCAGGTGCTATAAACTACCTGGAATGGGTGCAACTGATGAACCAGGCGACTGTTGTTAACAGTAATTATATAGATGCTGTAAAAGAATTAAATACAGCAATTATCCAGCTAAACTATTTTATTGTCAATAAATAAGCAAAACGAATGAAACTATATATATATCCGGCGCTGTTGCTATTTGTCTTCCTGACCGCTTGCAGCAGCAAGAAGACAACGCAGCATGCTGAGAACGCAGCTAAGACAAATGATTCGACGGTGACCCTGACAGATGCACAGATTAAAAATGCGGGAATTGTAACGGGTACAATGGAACAAAAGCAGCTATCATCAATATTGCGGCTGAACGGCGTAATAGATGTGCCACCGCAAAATATGGTATCGATAAGTGTGCCGTTAGGGGGATTTTTAAAATCAACAAACCTGTTGCCGGGAATGCATATAAAGAAAGGCGATGTTATTGCAGTGATGGAAGATCAGCAATATATTCAATTGCAACAGGATTATTTAACTGCTAAAGCAAAGATTGGTTTTTTAGAGAATGAATACAACCGTCAAAAAGATTTGAACAGCGCGCAGGCAAGCAGTGATAAAGTATTTCAACAGGCAGAGGCAGATTACAAAAGCCAGCAGGTATTGATAGCTGCTCTTGCTGAAAAATTAAAGCTTGCAGGAATAAATGTTGATCAGTTAAATGAAACAAATATTTCAAGAAGTGTAAATATTCATTCGCCTATCAATGGTTATGTTTCGAAAGTTGATGTAAACATTGGTAAATATGTATCTCCTACAGAAGTTTTGTTTGAACTTGTTAATCCCGCAGATATTCATTTGGCATTAAAGGTTTTTGAAAAAGACCTGGATAAACTTTTTATCGGGCAAAAAT
>JBQCEX010000093.1:0-4744 GCA_051959855.1 Flavipsychrobacter sp.
TAATTCAAGTTATTTCCTTTCGCTTAGCTCGCTTAACAATACAGGCATTGTACCAAATACTTATTATAACAAGTATAGCATTCGCTTTAATGGTACAGCTCAATTGTCCAACCGCTTTTATTCTACAATTAACATCAACTATATAAATATCAATCAGCGTATAGCTGCCGCAGGTCAGGCATTGGGATCCTTTTGGGATAATTTATTACAAACACCACGCGATATACCTATCACTGAGCTGAAGAATCTGAACGACATCTTTAACTCATATGGATATACGGACGCTCAGGGTGTACAACGCTATGGCTATTATGGCGCTTATACGAACAATCCTTATTGGGTAGCTGCAAATTTTAACAACAGGGGGAACACAGATCACATAATAGGTGCGGCTACTCTTGGATATAAATCTGCCGATAGCCGGCTCAATATCTTTAATCGTATAAGCGTAGATGCAGTTTCAGATCGATTTACATTTGAAACACCACAGATAAACCTTGTAGCTTTTGACCCATTATATGCTGATAATCCTAAAAATATTGCCGGTGGATACGAACAATCAGCATCTAATAATCTTTTAGTAAATAACGATTTGATAGCTGATTATTCCAGACCATTAAGTGAAAATATCGGTTTAGATCTATTGGTAGGTAACAATGTTCAGATGATTAACAACAGTTATCTTGATGCCAATATAAGCCCAAATACTAATGGACTTGTAATTCCCGGCTTTTATAACCTGCAAAATGCACAAGGTCCAATAATAGGGACTAATACCCTTACCCAAAGTGCACTAATAGGGCTGTATGGCGATTTTAAGCTAAACTATAAGCAAGCGCTGTTCCTTGAAATGACTGCCCGCAACGACTGGACATCTACACTAGCTCAAAATTATCGCTCTTATTTCTACCCAAGCATAAACGGCTCATGGGTGTTTACCGAAGGCATGAATGGAAGGTTTAAGGATAACATTCTGAACTATGGTAAATTAAGGGCAAGCTATGCATCAGTTGGTAATGGTGCCGCTGCATATGTAAATAACAATCCAGCCTTTGTTTCTACGACTGCAAATACGGGATTTGGTTCAGTAATATTTCCATTTAACGGCCAGCCGGGATATACCTTCCAAAATTTTATTGGCAATCCTAATCTAAGGCCGGAACGTACCAACTCATGGGAAGTAGGTACCGACTTAACTTTTTTCCACAATCGCTTCTCGCTTGAATTTACTTATTACAACAGTCATACAATAGATCAAATTATCGCAGTTCCGGCACCTTCATCTTCCGGCTTTACAACGCAGGAATTAAATGTGGGTGATGTGCAAAACAAAGGCATTGAACTAGGGTTAAGAGTAACTCCGGTATCAACGCCTAGTGGCTTCAAATGGGATTTATTTGGCACCTACACAAAAAACACCAACGAAGTACTCAGTCTCACAAGTGGCGCATCACAACTAGTTATAGGTGGTTTCAGTGGTTTAAGCATTTCCGCTGCAGTAGGCCATCCTTATGGTGCTTTCTATGCATTAGACCTCCAAAGAGACCCTCAGGGACATGTAATAATAGACCGTTCAACAGGATTACCTCTTACTACTGCAAATCCCGTATTTAAAGGTACTTATCAGCCAAGGTTCATCGCATCATGGGGTACAACGCTTAGCTACAAAGGGATAAGCCTGAATGTTCTATTCGTAACCAAGCAAGGTGGGTACTTCTTTAGCAGAGATAAAGAAATTACTGACTTCAATGGTACAGCTGCAGAAACAGGTAACCGTGCAACACAATACTTTGCCAATTCTGTTTACTATGACAATGCCACAGGTAAATATGTAGCCAATAATGCAGCAAATAATGGCACCACGTACCGTCCATACGACTACTTCACTACGACAGCACAAACGGTATCAGGTATACATCTGGTAGATGCAAGCTATGTAAAACTTCAGGAAGCGAGTATATACTATGCGATCCCTGAAAAATATTTACATCGTACACCATTTGGGGGATTGTCTGTAGGCATATTTGGCAACAATCTATTTATATGGACTGCTAAAAGCAACAAGTATGATGACCCTGAAGTAAGCTCTGGCGGCGCTTCAAATGAACAGGGCTTCAACTTCTCAACGCAGCCTTCTTTAAGGAACTATGGTGCCAGTGTAAAAATCAACTTCTAATCATTTAAAGCATTTACCATGTCAATAAAGAAAGCATTTATAATAGCAACAACAATAGGCATTACTATTGCAAGCTCGTCCTGCAAAAAGTATTTAGATGTCAATAAGAATCCAAATGTTGCAGATACAGTGACGCCAAATTTATTACTGCCATCTGCAGAAGTATATATAGGCTCTGCAATGGGCGTTAATATGCAAATTTTCGGATCAATTTGGGCACAATACTGGACGCAGAATCCAAACTCGAGCCAATATCGAACTGCAGAAAATTACCAGCCAAATTCTAATGACTTCGACTATCCCTGGAATCTTTTCTATTCCAGTGCTGGCGAAGATCTTGTACGTTTGCAGCAAATAGCCGCCTCCCAGAGTAAAAAGCAATATCAGGCAATAGCCTTATTGCTACAGGCATACGAGTTCCAGGTGATAACCGATGCGTGGGGTGATGTGCCTTATACCGAGGCACTAAAAGGCCTACAATCGCAAGGACACATTACGAACCCGCATTACGATGCACAAAAAGTTGTATATAATGGCATCTTATCGATGATCAACCAGGCACAGGGACTTATCGACCCCAGCGACCCTACAGTTCCCGGTGGTGACGATCTGATATATGGAGGAGATATGACCAAGTGGAAAAAGTTTGCTAATACTTTGCAATTACGTGTGCTCTTACGCCTGGCCTATAAAGATCCGGCGACCGCACAGGCTGGTATTGCCGCCCTATATGCAACAAGCCCTTCATTCCTGGATAAAAATGAAGATGCACAAATCAATTATACCTCTACTGCCGGTAACAAGAATCCATTATATTCAGAAGCTGCCGTGCTTAACTACACACAAAATGTGGTAGCCAGCCAAACCTGTATAGATTCTATGAATAGCAATAACGATTACCGTCTTGCAGCATTTTACTATCCGGGCAGTACAGGCTTTGTTGGTATCAGGCAGGGCAATTACAATCAGTTAGTTTCAGCAGGCACTTACGCAGTGCCTTCCAGCTATGTTGGTGCAAATTTCCAGGATGCCAATTCAGCAACAGCTCCCGTAAAATTACTTACCGGGTATGAAAGTAAATTTTTGCAGGCGGAAGCAGTCGTTAGAGGCTGGGCTTCCGGCGATGCACAACAATTATTTATTGATGGTATTACCGCGAACTTTCTGGATAATACCTGGGTTAGTTCGTACAATGACATTTTTGGTGTAACTGCCGATTATGCATTGAACAGCTATTTGAATGGAGATACCTCTGCAGGAGTACCGCCTGCTTATTGGGGGCAGTTTCCAACAGGTGGGACTATGGAGCAAAAGTTGAGGCACATCATCACTCAAAAATGGTTTTGCATGTGTGGCAATGAAGGTTTTGAGGCCTGGACAGAATGGCGCCGTACAGGCTATCCTGATTTCTTTGTTGTATCAACAACTAATCTTACCGGTGGCAAGTTCCCAAGACGCTTCCTCTATCCATTTGCTGAAGTAACTGAAAATGCCAACTTCCCCGGTATAATACCTGTAACAACGCCTGTATGGTGGGACATTCATTAACAGAAAAAGGATAGCTAACCGTAAAAATTAAGAACATGAAAAAATTAATCTTACTGATATTTAGCGCAGCCATCCTGACATCTGTGGGCTGCAAAAAGAAATCTGACAATGTCTCAAAAGTAGTTAATGTGTCTTACCCGACTATTACCTACAGCGGCGGACAGTTTTTCAGCATACCTGTGGGCGGCACAGTACCCACTGTCTCCGCAAGCGCTTATGATTCTGCTCTTGGACAAAGCATAAATGTTACACAATCAGGCACCGTAGACAATACTACACCCGGCTTGTACATTCTGCAGGCAAATGCCAGGAACTCAAACGGATATACTACTGTAGGGGCTATATACATTGCTGTAACGAACATTTCGCCTACAATTGATTTGTCCGGCAATTATGTGCGACCAGCCACAAGCGACAGCAGCATAGTTGTTACAAAGATGGCTAACGGATTATACCAGTCAAATGATATAGGCGGTGCACCGTCTTTACCTATAGTCGCTTATTTTGCACAGATCGATGATAGCACTATTGTAGGGCCTGATCAGCCAACAGCTGCAGGCACCCTATCAATATCCAATGGAACGGTATCGTATAGTCCCGATACTACATTGATGTATCATGTAGTTAATGCTTCATTTGGTACGGCATTACGAACTTTTGTGAAATATTAATTCATCACCTTAACCATAACTATTATGAGATCAAAAATAATTTTACTGTTATTATTACTCTGCTCTACAAGAGCATTGTCTCAGCAAGCGATAGGCATCCATTTTGGTGGTGATGACTTTTACGGGCCACAAACGGGTAACTATTTTCTTGTAGACAAACAAAATATCAAATACAGCGCTGACAATCAAAAGAATGATACAGGTACAAAAAAAGCATTGATGTGGCAGCCATTAATTAAAGTTTCCTATTGGCTAAAACTGGATAGGCATTTTGACTTTTATGCAGCTTTATCGCTCGCTAATCTTCAGTATCCTATTAGCAGCAAGGACTCTACTTATATTAATCGCC
>JBQCEX010000094.1:0-4894 GCA_051959855.1 Flavipsychrobacter sp.
AAAAATTATTGGAGGAACTTATTTCGAAGTTTGCGAAGATCCAAACAGGTGTGAATTATATGGTTCAGGGCTACGAGCTGCTGCCGCTCTTTCAGATGTTATTTCTGATATCAATTTTATCAGTTGTGGAGGAAAGGATGATAAAAGGCTTATTGAATCCATATGTGATACCTTCAATGTTAAGGCTGAATTATTAACTATCGAAAAAACATTCTCCTTTTATTATTATCATCCTTTATCTCCTCCAAACTGCTATCCAGAAATCGAAGAAAAAGTTTTAATTCCCAATGTGGAGGGTGATAATATCCTTTATTATGGAATGATAGATGCAAACGTTAGTGTGTTTGGCGACTATGTCGTATATGATCCTCAAAATGGCATACGTTTCAAAGATACTGGCTCCCAAGCTAAACATTTAGCATTAATTCTAAATAAAAATGAAGCATTACAACTTTCCGGATTAACAGTTGATTCAGAACTAAAAGAAGTTGGAAAATCATTGTTAGCAAGCGAGTGTGCTGAAGTTGTCGTTATAAAAAATGGTTCACATGGAGCTTTAGTAATTGATTCAGAAGGTTTTCATCAAATTCCAATATTTGAAACCTCATCAGTTTGGCCTATTGGATCAGGTGATATTTTTTCAGCTGCTTTCGCTTGGAAATGGATTTTTGAAAAAGAGGCACCTAAAAATGCTGCTAATAATGCATCATTATATACTGCTCAATATTGCGAATCACGAGCACTTCCAATTAAAAACGCTATACCTCAAAATAAACCATTACCTGTACATAAAACAAGAAGAAAAATTTATTTAGCGGGTCCTTTTTTTTCAATTGCAGAAAGATGGCTAATAAATGAATTACGTGATACGCTCTTAAAATTTGATAATGATGTTTTTTCACCCATGCATGATGCTGGATTAGGTACTACTAAAGAAATTATTCAAAAAGACATTAACGCGATTGAAAATTCAGATGTTTTATTGGTTATTGCTGATGGTCGAGATTTAAATACATTTTTTGAATTAGGATATGCAAGAGCACTGAATAAAAGAATTATTATATTATCTGAAAACGTTCAAAGCAGTGACTTAATAATGGCTAGCAGCACAGGATGTGAAATTGTAAATGATTTCTCTACAGCAGTATATAAAGCATCCTGGTAAAAAATGAAATCGTCCGCAAATAAAAAGAAAGCATCAATAGTTGTTGGTCTAGGATATGGAGATGAGGGGAAGGGGTTAGTTACAGATTATTTATGTTCATTAAATGAAAAATCTATTGTAATTCGCTATAATGGCGGCCAACAAGCTGGTCATACAGTAGTAAATAATAACGGACAGCACATTTTTTCAAACTTTGGCTCGGGCACATTAAGAGGTGTGCCAACTTACTGGTCCAGCTACTGCACATTTTCTCCAGGCTTTTTTCTAGAAGAATACCACATTTTAGATAAGGTTAAACCTAAAATATTTATAGACAAACTCTGTCCAATAACAACTCATTACGATGTGCTGTATAACAGAGCTATTGAAAGTACTCGTGGTGCAAACAAGCATGGAAGCTGCGGATTAGGATTTGGAGCTACTATTAGTAGACAGAACGATTCAATATATTTTCAAGTTCAGGATCTATTTGACAAAAAGTGTTGTATAGAGAAGCTTAGTTGCATAAAGGAGTACTATAAAACTAAAATTAACAATGAGACTAATTTTGCGTTTAGCCAATTTGACCATGATCTTGAGGATCAAAGATTCATCAAAAATATTCAAGAAATTAAATGTTTATACTCTAATAATGAAATAGAATTTGTTTGCGAAAGTGATATTTTTTCAAGCCAATACAATTGGCAATCATATATTTTTGAAGGTGCTCAAGGTATTCTTTTGGATGTGGATTTTGGTGGGAAACCACATACTACAAAAAGCAACACCACGTCAAAAAATGCCCTTTCAATTCTTCAGCGAAATAAAATTACTGATATAGAAGTAGATATATTTTATGTCACTCGTGCATATCATACACGGCATGGAGCGGGTCCATTTAAACAGCACGAGCATAATCTTAAGCTAAAAAACAGAGAGACTGAAACAAATACATACAACGATTATCAAGGTGAATTCCGAATAGATTATTTAGATATCGATTTAGTAAACTATGCTCTCAAATGTGATAATAAATTTGCTCAGCCGTTTAACAAAAATTTGGTTATTACTTGTTTGGATCAATTAATGACAGATGGCATACAAGTATATAAAGATGGTGAAATCATACTAGTGTCTAAAGAGCAATTATCTGAGTTGCTTAATTGTGATTTCGTGAAATCAATATTTAGCTTTAGTAATTGCACTGAAAATTTAATAGATATTAACCTCTAAAATTATTTCGTCATGCAACGATTAGATTGGAATAGGTTGCTTCTGAAAGATCGTTTATTTGCTGCTAAGCACAAAGCTTCAGACGATTTTGATGTCCGAACGGAATATCAACGAGATATTGATCGCATATTATTTTCAACTGCATTTCGCAGGCTGCAAGACAAGACACAGGTTCTCCCATTTCCAGGATCTGATTTTGTTCATACACGACTTACCCATAGCTTGGAAGTTTCAAGTATTGGCAGATCATTAGGAAAGCTAGTTGGGAATTTTGTTATTAACAAAGGGGAAATTAACGATGCTACAATTGCTCCTGATGATTTTGGCAATATAGTTGTCGCAGCTTGTCTTGCACATGACATAGGGAACCCTCCTTTCGGACATACTGGAGAAAAAGCAATTGGGAAGGCATACAAGAAAGAAAAAATAAGTAGCAAGTTAAATCCTTTAGAAGCAGGAGATTTGATAAATTTTGAGGGGAATGCAGCGGGGTTTAGAATACTGACTAATGATCACGCCTCTGCAATCCCAGGCGGATTAAAATTAACATATGCTACCCTTGGAGCATATTCAAAGTACCCTTGTGCTTCAATCAAACCTAAGTTGAATACATTAGGAAATCATGGCAAAAGAAAATCTTTAAGCAAATTTGGTTATTTCCAGCAAGAAAAAGACATTTTTAAAAAAGTTGCTAATGAGTTAGGATTAATTCATCTGTCATTAGATAGTGAAAATGGAGCATGGTGCCGCCACCCTTTGGCATTTATAGTTGAGGCAGCGGATACATTTACATATCGAATTGTAGATTTAGAGGATGCTCATAAAATGAATTTCATATGTACTAAAAAGACAGAGGACCTCCTATTTGAGATTGTAAAAAGGTCAGCTGATCCTAGGTGTGACCTAAATGATTGGAAGTCAATAAAAGATCCAAATGAAAGAATAGGAGCTTTGCGCTCGAAAGCGCTTAATTCTTTGATACATGAGGCCTTTATTGTTTTTAAGGACAACTATGAGGATATCATGACTGCAAAATTTGATAAAGAAATTCCAGATATAGTTCCATCGCAACCATATTTAGAAACAATAGAAAATGAAACTAAACAGCATTTTTTTCGTCACTCCTTAGTAATTGATGTAGAATTAGCCGGCTTTGAAGTTTTAGGTGGTTTAATTGGGCAATTTGTTGATGCATTAAAAAACCCTAATGATATTCAAAGTAAGAGGCTATTATTAAAACTTTCAGACCAATTTAAAGATGAAATAGCGCTACCGACCACTTCCTATTATAAAAAACTTTTGCTGATTTCCGATTTTGTTTCAAGAATGACTGATTCATATGCTTTGGATTTATTTAGAAAGCTAAAAGGTATTGAGCTTTCTAATTATTGACTCGAATATTCTTTGTTGCCTAATCGTATATAATACTATCCTTCGTCCGTATTGTATAAAGAGGTCATTGCAGACATTGAATGCGCGAGTCAGTATAATTGTGACGTGAAAAACACCCTCCCACACCATCACTCACCACCCATCAAAAAATCCCGTACATTTGACCCACTGAATTGTATTCAGCAAATAAAATATTGCGACCCTTCATAAAATAACTTGAAGCATTCGCTTTGAATCTCGCTATCGAAACCTCGGAAATTTCAACATGTCGAGAGGATAAGTTGGATGCCCGCGTCAAAACGCGGGCTCTCTTATTCGTCGTGTGGGCCTCCGAGGGCCTCGATAGCGGTAAGTTGAGTCCCGCGTCTTTTTATGTCTCCTCTTACCGGTTCACAGCATTCTTTAAAGGAAAACGTAGGGTGGCAAGACCACCATATTTATTCCCAACTGGTAGGGAAGGGATGAGTATCGCTAGGTGCAGCCCCAGGGCTGCGCCTGCGCTCGTCTCACACTCCGGCAGAAACACCCATAAAGCAATTCCTCATCTCCTGGGCTTGCTTCGCATCTCGCAATGAAGCGAAAACAATATCTTTAAGGCACATGATAGTACCCAAATGAAATTATTCGATTACTTTTTTTATAGAGTATACGTTTTTTACAAGCGGCACAGAGATTCAACACCTGTAGCAATGGCCTGCTTATTATTATCGCTTGTACTAACATTAAGTCTGCTCGACATTGTTGGCACGATAGACAAGAAACTATTGCCTGGTAGAGCATGGATGGTGATAATTATGCTGTTGTTCCTTGCAATATTTTATAAGAGGTATGAAAACAAAGTATTCGTCAATGAGTTAGATAAACAGTTTTCACAATATTCTGCTTTGCAAAAAAACATCTTTGGTGCCATTGTGGTCGTGTATATAATACTTTCAATTGGAATACCCGTAGCCGTCGGAATTAAGGGTGGGCACGTATATCGGTAAAAGCTACCCCAACCCATTATCGCCCTTAAGAAACAAATGACGAAAAACCATCGGAGCCAATCAGCCCGGCACCACAGTAGCACAGACGTTTAATAGCAGCACCCCTGAAATTCGAGCCGTCATGAATTTCAGCGGCTTT
>JBQCEX010000095.1:0-6725 GCA_051959855.1 Flavipsychrobacter sp.
CGGGTTTTACCTAGTTTCTTTTGCAATCGTCCAAGCAATTCATCATCTTTTCCATCTTCATATTCCAGGTCATCGTCAGTAAGGTCTGCATGTGCCTGCTTTACTTTGCCTTTCATTTCGTTCCATTTGCCTTTTAATTCCAGCTTATCCATGGTGATCCGTTTTCTTATATACTTAAAATTCCATGCCAGCCGCAATGTGTTAAAACTGTGTTAAGTACATATATGCAGTCGGGTCGGTTTTATAAATGGTCTGCTTTTTGTTTGGATACCTTTAAGGATAAATAAGCACATATGCGTACCAGGAAATACTTTTTGACGATTGCAATAATAGGAATAGGCAGCCTGCTACTTGGCTCATGCACGAAAAGGGGGCATTACGATACACAGCCAGTCGGGTATCAAAATTATTTTGATGAAGAATTCAGTAATGACCAATTGAACTGGTCGTTCACCAATTCAGCAGACTCGTCTTATGCTGATGTGGCCAGCGGCACGTATGAAATAGTTAACTACTCGACTCAGCGTTCGCATACCGAAACAGTACAGACCGGGGCCAATTTTAACTATGATTTCCAGGTGCAGACCAGCATACAGTCTAACAACGAAATGGCGCTGATATTTGGCGCATCCAATACGGACAATGGTTATTCCTTCTTTATAGACAACAGCGGTTACTATGCACTGTATTATGAAGGAAGCAACACGATAGCCTTCAGCACCATTATTGACTGGACACAATCATCCGCCATCAGGACTAATGGCTTTAATAAGCTGGAAATAGACCAGGTAGGCAACACCTGGATAGGCTATATAAATAATACACAGGTATTTAAGATAAAAGCCTACGGTACTAATGGCTCGCAATGCGGTTTTATGGCCATGCCGGGCACCACGGGCTATGCTGACTACCTGACGGTAAAATGGTAAAAATATCTGATTAAAGAATAAAGCACCCATTGAGGTGCTTTTATTTTATAATTCGTTGAGGTTGCGGGAGCTTTACTATTTTCGCAGCAAATTTTAATACACATGCAATTGCAGCAAAAAATTGAAGCAGCATATCAAAACAGGGAACTACTAAAAGAACAGGAATACCAGGATGCCGTAAGGGCAGCCATAGAAGATATAGACAAAGGCCGCCTGCGTGTAGCAGTGCCCGGCGAAAACGGCTGGGAAGTGCAGCAATGGGTGAAGCAAGCCATACTGCTGTACTTTGGCATACAGCCCATGCAAACCTGGATCATGCCCCCATTTGAGTTTTATGATAAGATGCTGCTGAAGAAAGACTATGCTGCGCTGGGTGTGCGTGCAGTGCCCCATGCGGTAGCCCGCTATGGTGCGTACATAGCAAAGAACGTAGTGCTGATGCCGAGCTATGTGAACATAGGCGCCTATGTAGATGAAGGCACTATGGTGGATACCTGGGCTACAGTAGGCTCATGCGCGCAGATAGGCAAGCATGTGCACCTGAGCGGTGGCGTGGGCATAGGTGGTGTACTGGAGCCGCTGCAGGCAGGACCGGTGATCATAGAAGATGGCTGCTTTATAGGTAGCCGCTGTATAGTGGTAGAAGGCGTAGTGGTAGAGAAAGAAGCTGTGCTGGGTGCTAATGTGGTGCTGACACAGTCGACCAAGATAATAGACGTATCGGGCAGTGAGCCTGTGGAATATAAAGGACGTGTGCCTGCAAGGAGCGTAGTGATACCCGGCAGCTATACCAAGAAGTACCCGGCAGGTGAATACCAGGTGAGCTGCGCCCTGATAATAGGTAAGCGCAAAGCATCAACAGACCTGAAAACAAGCCTGAATGATGCATTGAGAGAGTTTAACATGTCGGTATAAACAAGCTGAGCTACTATGCTATTGTTAGTTAGTAAAGTAATAGAGAAGAACTTTTGGGACTATACTTATTTAGGCGAAAAAGTATCGGACTATATATGGTGCGCAGGAATCATCCTGGGCACCTTATTGCTTAAGAAGCCGCTGTCGGACCTGATGGCGCGCATAAGCAATAGCGTGACAGCAAGATTTATGCATGTGCAGCGGGAGAGTCGCCTGGGCACCCTGATGCGCGACCCCATAAACAGACTGCTGCAGGTGATACTATACTACGTGGCACTGATGCACCTGGATACGTTGCTGGACAGCTATGACATATACCGGCACCGCAGTGGCCATAAGGAAGTATCTGTGAGCGTGGGTGAGGCAGTGGACCATGTTTTCCTGTTTTTCTTTATTATTTTCCTGACGCAGGTGCT
The DNA here is from genome assembly GCA_051959855.1 of Flavipsychrobacter sp. Classification (GTDB taxonomy): domain Bacteria; phylum Bacteroidota; class Bacteroidia; order Chitinophagales; family Chitinophagaceae; genus SZAS-30. The sequence continues at coordinate 2,261 of JBQCEX010000095.1, forward strand.
GTCGCGGGTAATAGACTATATCTACTATCGGCAAATAAATAAGGCACAGCATGAGCATAGAAATGATCGCCTGCAATTATTGCCCCTGATAAAAGACATGGCCAAGCTATTGCTGTGGACGATTAGCACTTTTTGGATACTGGGCAGCGTGTTTCATGTGAATATACCGGCGCTCATAACAGGCTTAGGTATAGGCGGTGTGGCCATAGCCCTGGCTGCGAAGGAAAGCGTGGAAAACCTTTTTGCGGCCTTTACCATACTAACAGATAAGCCATTCAATACCGGAGAAACCATAAGACTGGGTGACCTGGAAGGTGCTGTAGAACGCATAGGCTTTCGCAGCACCAGGATGCGTGCATCAGACGGCTCGGCCTATATAGTGCCTAACCAAAAGCTGGTAGGCGAGAACCTGGTGAACCTGAGCCGCAGGGACACAAGGGGCGTGAAGATAACTGTGAACATAAAGTATGGCATACCACACGACACGCTGGAGGCTATGATAGCAGAGCTGAAGATGGAGATAAAGAAGGTGATGCACCTGATAGACCCACTGGAGATAACGATAGATACCTTTGGCGTAAATGTGCTGCAGCTTATCATTAGCTATCACCTGCCGAACCCACTGGATAGTGAAACTACGCTGGCTGCCAAGAAGCAGGAGGTGAATATGCTGGTGTATCATGTAGTCTCCAAATACAAAGCTTTTTCGGAGGTGGCGAGTGGGGAGGTGAAGGTGAAAGAAGGATAGAGTGTAAGAGCGATAACAATATCCTCCGCGAGCGTGTTGGTAAGGACACCAACACGGGAGAAATGACTATTTGCTTTCTGAGCGAAAACTTTCTGCTATGATTTTTATTTCTCCTCCTGTTGACAATGTTTTTATTACATAAGTATTTAGCTTGACGTCATCAAAAAGACCTTTCCATCTCGCATAATAATTTAGAAGGTCTGGATCATTGTCTACGGTATAACCCTTATCCATTGTTTCCAAAGCTATAATGCCCATATTTAATGAAAATTTAGCTAAACGAACTTCCTCAAAAATCAATCTTCCAGGCCCTTCATCATACCAATCAATTTCGAGTACGATGGTATCACTATTACCGGGGTCGGTGCGGTCGATCATAATTCTTTCAAGTATTGAATCGTGCCAGTAGAAATCTTTATCAAAATCCATAGTTATTGCTGTAAGAGATATCAAGGTAATGAAAATAAAAAAGCCCGCATCATTGATGCGGGCTTTACTATCTGGAATTTTTCTTAAGCTAGTTTCTTCAGTTCTTCTATTCTTGCGTCGCGGTCAACTTCCTGTTTCAGAGAGTCTTTCTTGTCCATGTCAACAAGTACCGGAGCGGCAACGAAGATAGATGAGTAAGTACCTGTGAATACACCTATCAGCATCGCGAAGGCGAAACCGCGTGTTACTTCACCACCGAATACGAAGAGTATAAGGAGGGTAAGGAATACGGTGAGTGATGTCATGATGGTACGGCTCAGTGTATCATTGATAGCGCGGTTGATAACGCTCTTCTTGTCTTCGTTAGGTGACTTGCGGAAGTATTCGCGAATACGGTCGAACACAATCACGGTATCGTTCATCGAGAAGCCTATGACCGTCAGTACCGCAGCGATGAAGTGCTGATCTATTTCCAACGCGAAAGGCACTTTGCCATGCAGGAATGAGAACACAGCCAATATCACACATACGTCGTGCAGCAATGAGAAGATAGTACCCAGAGAGTACTGCCATTTGCGGAAACGCAGCAATATGTACACGAAGATGGCGATGAGCGAAATGATGGTTGCATTGATCGCACCCTTCTTCAGGTCGTCTGATATAGTAGGCAATACTGTTTGTGAGCTTTGCAGGTATTTGGATTCAAATTGTGCAAAGGTTGTATTGGCAGGTATCAGGTTTTCTGATTTCAGACCTGTATAGAGTTGCTGCTGTACGCGCTGTTCAACACCTTCGCCCGGTACGTTGATCAGATAGCCGGTAGTGATGTTCAGCTGGTTGTCGCTACCTATGGTTTTAACTACAGGATAGTCGCCCAGGTAAGATTTCAGTTTTGCGCGTACATCTTCTGTTTTGTTCGGATGGTCAAACTTAACGGTATAGCTACGACCACCTTTGAATTCCACGCCTTCTTCAAAACCATGGAAGTAAGTGCTTAAGCCAAGGCCAATAACTACTACAGAGATAATGTAAGTGTACTTACGCGCAGCAACGAAGTTGAAGTGTGCCTTGCGGAAGATAGACTTAGAAAGACCAGTGAAGTAATTAAAGTGACGTTCGCGGCGTGTATAGATGTCTGTGATGAGACGAGATACCAGGATACCGCAGAACAATGATAACAGGATACCAATGATCTGTGTGGTAGCAAAACCGAGCACCGGACCAAGACCAAAGATGAACAGTATGATAGCAGTGATCAATACAGTAATGTGACCATCGAGCACCGGATCATAAGAACGTTTATAGCCATCTACTACGGCCTGCTGGTAGCTCTTGCCGGAGGCAAGCTCTTCCTTGATACGCTCGAATATGATAACGTTCGTATCCACAGCCATACCAATGGTCAATACCAGACCTGCTATACCCGGCATAGTTAACGTAGCGTGCAATGCAGAAAGAATACCTACAGTGAACAGCAAGTTGAGTATGAGGGAGATGTTGGCAATGATACCACCTGTGTTATAATAGATAAGCATGAGTATGAAGATCACCACAAACGAGATGATGAGTGAATTCATACCGGCAGCAATAGATTCGGCACCGAGGGTAGGACCAACCACCTGTTCCTGTACGATATGTGCAGGGGCGGGGAGCTTACCTGATTTCAGGATATTAGCAAGGTCAGAAGCGGACTCTGCCGAGAAGTGACCACTGATAGAAGTACGACCGTTAGGTATTTCACCATCTACACGCGGAGAAGAATAAACTTTATCATCCAGTACAACCGCTACGAAACGCTTAACATTATCGGCAGTCATTTTCTTCCAGATACGAGCACCGGTAGCGTCCATATCCATTGATACTTCAGGCTGGCCGTTCAGCGGGTTGTAGTCCATGCGGGCCTCTGTAATGTGGTCGCCTTCCAGCTTTGCGTCACCATTAGTTCCAGGCAGTGTTTTTACTGCATACAGGGCCAATGGAGCGTTTGGATTATGGCGATCCTGCTTGTCTTCTTCAGCACCATACAGAAAGTGAACGTTAGCAGGGAAACGGCTCTTCACGATATCCATTGCCAGGTAGCGGTTCAGCTTTGCAGTGTCTCTTTTAGCAACATAGCCTACTACAGGGCTTTCGTCGCTGGAAAGGTTTTCCGGTACGTATATGAGTGAACGTAAAGGATATTTCTGTTTAAATATTTCAGTGCTGTCAACACCACCTTTCTTAGCGCCGGCAGCAGCAGTTTTATTATTGCTGGCCATCAGGCTGGAGAGGCTACCTGTATCAGCAGCATTTGTAGCGGCTTTAGCAGTCTTTGCAGTATCTGCTACAGTTTTAGCAGCAGCAGTTTTCGCAGTGTCTTTCAAGGCAGTTGTATCGCCGCCACTTACCAGATAAGAAGAAAGAGCGTTTTCAGCAGGCAGCAGACCCTGATAGATTTCCTGGTTAGTATAAGTTTCAAAGAACTGCAGTTTTGCAGTTGCCTGAAGGTAAGAGCGTACACGCTCAGGGTCGCGCACACCGGCCAGTTCCACAGTTATGATACCTTTATTTTCATCCAGGTTCATGTTAGGGTTAGCCACACCAAACTTATCGATACGGGTAAGCAATACATTGTAAGTACGCTTAACGGCATCCTTAGCTTCCTTATTGATCTTAGCCAGTACTTCTTCATTAGTAGAGTTCAGCGTAATTTCTTTTTCTGAAGGCTTGGTGAAGAGGTATGCCAGCTTAGCATTCGGATTTTCTTTTTTGAAGGTTTCGCCAAACAGTGTCACGAAACTTGCCTGGCTGTTAGCCTTAGCCACATCTGCATCCGCAATAGCCTTATTAAGCGCAGGATCTTTCGGATTGTTTGACATAGAGCGAACCAGCTCATCAAGGCTTACTTCAAGAGTAACGTTCATACCGCCCTGCAGATCCAGACCAAGGTTCAGTTCCTGTTCTTTGGCTTCCTGAAGCGTGTATTTTTTCAGGAGGGGAATGTTAACTACCGTTGTTCCGGCCATGCTGTCATTGATGTTCCTGAATTTGGCATCAATGAGTTTATCGAGCTCGGTGCCGGTAGCGGTAGGATTTTCTGCAAGTGCTGCCCTGCGCGCATTAGCACGGGCTTTGCTCTCAACATTCCGCACGATGAACGTGAATGAAAGTTGATACAGCGAGATAAGGATAAGTGCTGCGGTAAAAAATTTTACCAACCCTTTTAATTGCATAGATGCTTGTTAATTATAATATATTAAAATGTATGTGTAAAACAGAAGTGGGCAAAGATAGGATTTAATATAAAAA